>JAGQVR010000157.1 GCA_020437875.1 Flavobacteriales bacterium | reverse complement strand
GAACTGAACGATGCCGGCGGCGACGGCATGCCCGGCGGTCACCTGAACGTGTACTGCGACGGTGTTGAATTGATCAGCGTGGACGGGTCCACGTTCACCGATGCAGCTTACGAAGGACTCCGTTCAGGTACGGTGCTGGGGCTTCCCGAGACTCACGCAGCCCGGCAGTTGCAGGTATATCCCAACCCGGCCCACGACCAGGCGACCCTGCGCGTGGACGGTTGGCAGGGCCGGGCCCAGGTGCAGGTGCTCGACGCCTCCGGTCGTGTCGTGCGTGAGCATACATGGAACGATGCCCAGGGTCTGGTGAACCTCGATCTGCGTGGGCTGGCCCCCGGCCTGCATGCGGTGGTGCTGCGCGGTGCTCAGGGCGTGTTGACCGCGCGGTTGCTGGTGGAATGACCGGCTTCCGCTGTCCATTCCCATTGGACCGGTGAGACTTGCAGGTCGATCACCGACCCGCTACCACCAGCCGCTCGGTGTGTTTTGCACCGTCTGTCTTCCGGATTTGGACCATGTAGAGACCGGATACCTGGTCGCTCACATCCAACCGATCCACGGCTGGCTTGAAGCCCCGGACGACCTGGAGCGTTCTTCCCGTTGCATCCATTATGCGTACTTCTTGGAGGATCGTGGGAGCGTCTGTCCAGAGGACCACGACCTGTCCGGTGGCGGGATTCGGTCCGAGAAGGATTGCCGGGGCCGCCGCGCGCCGTTCCTTTATGCTGATCGAAAGCCGGGGCTGTGGCGTACCCGTGAGGTAATAGATCGGACCGCCCAAGGCTGTTGGTATGGTATCCGCGTACATACTTCCATCCGCCGCGATCTCCATCAGACCGTACCGGCCGTTCAAGGTGCCTGCGGCGATGAAGCTTTCGCCGTTGTCCGTCCAGATCGGATTGCCGGTGAAGGTGGCCATGTCGTTCGGCGCGTTCCACGTCAACTTGGTCAGACTGTCCCCGTTCTGCTTGATCTTGAAGTAGTTCACCACATTCAAGGCATAGTCCGCCGGGGAGTAGGTCGAGTTACTTCTGCCGAACAGGATCCACTCCCCATCGGGGGACCAGGTGGGCCACATGTCGTACTGTACGGTGTTGGGGACCGCTGTTCGCCCAGTGCCATCGCGTTGCACTGTGAACAACGAGCTGAAGACGTTGTGGCCGACGATCAGCTCATCGCTCTGGCGGATGCGCGGAAAGTCGTCGTTACAGTCGGTGGTGATGGTGCCGAGCACGGAGGTGTTGTCGAAATTGTTGTTGAAGATGTTGCAGGCGTACGCCACTGCCGAAGTGCTGTCGCTGAGGAAGAGGTCGTAGCCTTGCGTGAAGTCGGTGCTGTTGTAGAGCGTGACATCATTGCCTGTGGCCAAGGTGCGCCGGTTCCATTGGCCGCCTGAAAGCAGGTTGTTGGCGGATCCGTTGATCAGCGTATTGCTCAAGTAGAGCAGGTAGCGCCCGTCCATGACCAATCGCGGCACGGTGGCACTGTCGATAAGCATCGTATCCAGGCCTGCGCCATCGCTCAATCGCATACTGGCGTGGTTGGCTTCCAGGCGCGAATAGATGATGCGATCGGCATAGGATTGCCCGCTGAGTTGGACTGTGGCCGAAAGAGTGAAAGCAGCGATGATCACGTAGCGTGCGTTCATGTTCACTGGGTCTGAAGTGGGATGCCGATGTTGTTGTTGGAAGAAGCGGATCGCTCATTCCTGTTTCATGATCTTGATGGTGGTGGGTGGTTCAAGGTCGCGAAGGATGCGCAGGAAGTAGTTGCCGGAGGATAGGGCGGACAGGTCGATCAGGAAGCGGTCATCCATGCGTTGGGCCGCTATCTGGACCGACCGACAGGAAGCATCGAAGAGGGCGAACTGCGCCACGCCTGCAAGGAGTTCCGGTAGCATGATCGTCAACCGATCAGGTGTCGGGTTGGGGAACACGCCGATGTCCGAAGGGTGTTCATTTGGAAGACTGGTAGTGATGTCCGGATGGGTCTGCTGAAATCCCTGAGTGGCCAATAATGATGGGCTGACCGCCGAGCTCACCACTAGATCACCCAGTGTAGCTTCCAATGAGATGCTTCCTGCAGTGCTGATGGAGCCCCAAGAGCAGAGCAGGCTCCGCTCCAGCACCACCTGCGCAGGAGTGGTAAGGAACAAGAGCAGGCAGATCGTGGCACAGAGCGCCCTCATGGCTTTCCGTTCTTCATGGTCCCGAGCAACTGGCGCAGCGCCTCGACCTCGGCTTGGAGTTCCAGGATCATGTCCTGCTGCTCCTGCACGGCCTTCACCAGTGGCACCACGAACTGCTCGTAGCTCACGGTGTACAGTTGGTTATCGTTCGGTGGTGGGGTAACGCCGCTGAATTCGTACCCGACCTCCTGTGCTGCGTGCTCCACCTGCTGCGCCAGGAAGCCGCTGAATTTGATCCGTTCGATGTCGTACTTCTCTGGAAAGTCGCGTGTGGGCTTGTTCCCGGTGAGTTCGGCCTGTCGGTCGATGTCGCGGTGATAGGTGATCGGTCGCAGGCGTGTGATGAAATCCAGACCGTGTACGTCGTCGCGCACATCGGTCTTCACGCGTTCATCCGAGTAGGTGGACCACGTGACGTTCCCCCCGTTCCAAATGGTACTCAGGTTCCCGATGAACGCCTGGTTGCCGAAAGCGTTGAGGTATCCATAGTTGCCGATGTTGATCGTGTTCGTGAAGCTGGATGTGGTTCCGGAACCCCAGCCAACTGACACATTGTCGTCGCCGATCAGATTATTGGTCAGAGCGAAATTCCCAATGGTCGTATTGAAGGTTCCTGTCGTGTTCTGGTATTGTGATTGAACACCGATCGCCACATTATCAGCGCCAATGGAGTTGTTCAACAGCGCGTACCTGCCGATCCCGGTGTTCTGCGATCCAGTGCTATTGTACCGTAAGCTGAGGGACCCGATCGCACAATTGCCTTGCCCTGTCGAGTTGATGCGGAGTGCCTCGGAACCGATCGCGGTGTTCTGATCACCGTTGTTGAATTCCAGAGCATGGTCACCCAGCGCTGAATTCCCGTAGCCGGTGGTGTTCGTGAAAAGGGTTGAATTTCCTACTGCCGTGTTCCCGACCCCGCTCCCGTTGGCCGCCAATGCCAAAGAGCCGATCGCTGTATTCCCGCTTGCCGTGTTCACGTACAGAGCACCGGTACCGACCGCCGTGTTGTGTTCGCCGGAGGAGTTGAACTGCAAGGCACCGCTTCCCATGGCCGTGTTGCTGGTACCGGTGGTATTCGCGGCAAGTGAGCTGGCGCCAAGGCTGGTGTTCCCCGAGCCGACCAGCCCGATCCTGCCGGCTTCGACCCCGTTCACCTTGAAGACCAGGGGTTGTGCATCATTCGTGCCGATGAAGTCCGTGGTGGGATCCGTACCCGAATTGCCGGTCAGTCCCCAACCGCTTGATCCACCGCCGCTGCTCTCCGCATACTTGGCATACGGCACGCTCACCATTTGTTCTGCGCCCAGATCCACATACCCGCCACCTGGGTTCACCTCCACCTGCAGCCAATGGCTGTTCCCGCCCCAGTCGATCCCGGCGAAACTGCCGCTCACCACCGTGCCGCCGCCCACCTGCGCGTTGAACACGCCGTACGCGTTGGTGGTCACGCCATGCGTTTCGCGGTAAACGTTGGTGCCGTTGGCGCTTCCGGTCCGCACGGTGAAACGCACGGTGAGCGCGGTGCTCACCAGCAACACGCCGCCGCCATCCCGGGCTGCAGCCTGGTAGTTCATCAATGCCGGGGCTTGGGCGCTGGCATGGGCTGATGTGATCGTGATCAAGAGCAGGAGGAGAAGGTGACGGACGATCATGGCGGAGACTTTTGGCGTGTACAAATGGAATCCGGAGGAGTGTCACTCTCCCTAACATCTTGATGCGAGGAGGATCCCGTGGTCGCCAAGCCCACCTGTGCGACATTTGAAGGATGATCCGCGCGCTCCGCCTGTTGTTCCTGTTCGGCTCCGTGCTCTTCGGGCTGGAGGCCTTCGCGCAGCGGACCAACACGGATAGCCTGCTCCGTGTGGTCGACGCGTGGGAGCACGAGCACGCCCCCGGCGATACCACCGGCCTGGTACAGATGAACCGGCTGGCCGTGATCTTCAGCATGCGCCTGCAGATCGATAGGCAGATCGATGTGCTTCGCCGTGCGGTGGCCGTAGCCGAGGCTGATCGCGAGAAGCTCTCCGTGGGCAAAGTGCGGGATCGGGTGAGCAGGCACCTGATCGACAGTTACGGACTGCTGGGCGATGCGCTGACCTACCAAGGCGATCTCGAATCCGCGATGCACAACAGCGAGCGCATGTACAGTACTGCGCTGGAGATCGGGGATAGCGTTCAGGCGGCTGGTGCATGCCAGCACCTTTCATTGCAATGCGCCATGATCGAGGACAACCAACGTGCACTGGAATGGGCGCGCCGTTGCCTGGCCTTGACCCCGAAGAATGGAAAGGTACCGCTTGCCCAGGCCTACAGCGAGCTCGCCCAACAGCTGTACCGGGCCAATGCGCCTGACAGTGCGCTGTTGCTATGGCGCAAGGCGATCACCCTTCGCATACAGGACCGCGCCCCGATCACCGCGTTCGATGCGCACGACGGCTGTTTCCGCATCCACATGGAAGCAGGGGACCTTGATTCCGCTGCGTTCCATCTGCTGCGGGCGCGCGAATCCTTCGGTGCGGAACCCTCCGGCATCAATACCAGTCGCATGGAATTGATGGAGGCGCGTTATCTCATGGCGCTCGATCGATCGGAAGATGCGTTGCCCTACCTGCAGCGAGCGGACAGCTTTGCAGTGGCTCACGGACTGCATGCGGGTCGATATGCCATCGCACAACTTCAGTCCACCGCGTATCACAGGTTGGGCGATCTGCGCGCAAGCCGCATGGCCGCCGATACGGCGTTGACCGAGATCAAGTTGCACCTGGGCATAGACGAGGCTCGTCGCACGGCCGCTTTCCAGGAGCGCATCACAATGAAGGCCGAACAGCAAGCCACCGCCGCCGCGCTTTCCGCCCAGCGTCGTGTGTTGATCATCGCGTCGATCGCCTGCGTGGTTCTGCTGATCGCCGGTGTACTCCTGTTCCGCGCAGTTCGAAGAGGCAAGCGTTTCGCAGCGGAACTGGGGCGGACCAATCAACGGTTGGTGGCCACCCAGGAACAGCTGGTCCGTACGGAGCGTGAGCGCGAGGCCGAGGCGGTGCGCACCAGGATCGCACGTGACATCCACGACGAGCTTGGCGGGAACCTCACTAAACTGGCGTTGATGGGCGATCTGCTTCGCGGCAGCCCGGAGAATGCGCTGCCCAACGAGGTGTCTCTTGAAGCGTTGAGCATGGAGGCGCGGTCGCTCAAGGAAGGCCTGAACGATGTGGTGTGGGCCGTGGATCCAGGGGCTGACACCGCTCAGGGACTTCTGGACCATGTTCGGGATCAACTCACGCGGATGTTCATGGGTTCCACAACCCAGCTACATCTTGATCTGCGCACCAGCGGACCCGTTGCCCCGCTCACTCCGGATGCGCGTCGTGCCATCTACCTCGTGGTCCGGGAAGCCGCGCACAATGCACTGAAGCACGCCAAGGCACAGCACGTTCACATCGCGTTGGAGCTGGGTCCGGAACACTTTCAATTCGAGGTCCAGGATGACGGTTCAGGTTTCGACCCGGACGCGATGGAGGGCCGGGGTCTGCCGAACATGCGCGAGCGCATCGCTTCACTTTCCGGCAAGTTGGAAGTGAATGCGGCTCCAGGACAGGGTACATGTGTCCGTGCCTCCGGGAAGCTCTGACCCAGTGGCTTCGTCGAATTACCTTGGTGTCCGTGGTCATGGGCAAACCTGTACGGACGATCATTGTTGAGGACGACAACACGCTGCGCGCGATCATCTCCGCATCGCTCAGCGCCGATCCGCGCATCGAGGTGGTCGCCTCCTACCGCAATGGCGATGCCTTCCTGCAGGCGCTTCCTGCGTTGGACGCTGATGTGGTGATCATGGACATCAGCATGCCAGGGACCAGTGGCGTTGATTGCGTCGGCCAGGCCAAGCCCTTGAAACCGGCGATGCAATTCCTGATGAGCACGGTGTTCGAGAATCCGACTTACATCTTCCAGGCCCTTTGCGCTGGTGCGACCGGTTACCTTGTCAAGAGCGCGCCGGGTGTTGAACTTGCGGATGCCGTGTGCGACATCCACCGCGGCGGTTCACCCATGACCCCGGCGATCGCCCGCATGGTGGTGACCTCCATGCACGCAGCAGTTGCGCCCGCGATCCGCCATGAGCAGCTCACGGATCGTGAACAGGAGGTGCTGGACGGATTGGCGGCTGGACTGATGTACAAGGAGATCGCGGCGAAGCATGGGATGGGCCTCAACACGGTGCGCACCCATGTGCGCGGCATCTATGAGAAGTTGCAGGTGCATTCGCGGCAGGACGCGGTGCGACGAGCATTCCCCGGAGGAATGAACGCTTCCTGATGCGACCGGATCAATTTTCATCCTGTCCGGCAAGAACAACTTCCGCTCAACAAAGGATCAAGAGCTGATCACCATCGGTCGAGGGGTGGCCGGGTCCACGAAGACCATTTCCACCGCCCCCT
>JAGQVR010000156.1 GCA_020437875.1 Flavobacteriales bacterium | reverse complement strand
CATCAATTCCACCCCGAAGGCACTGGACCCGGCGCTGCTCACCCGGCTGGCCCAATCGGTCGTGAGGTCGCCGGAATAATCGGTGGTCGAGCGGAAGAGTCCGCCCCAAACACTTACCTCCAACTTGCGCGCGGCCATCGCGGCGGTCAGGTTCGAGTCAACAGCTGGTGGCGTATCCGCTACGTAGTCCGAGGAGTCGTTGGCGGCAACCAGTGGCACAGTGTCCCGTGTGATCACCGGAGCAGGCAACTTCCTTTCTGCAACGGCGCTGTCGGGCACGACGGCCGGTGGATCCACTCGTTCAGTTATCGGCTTGTGATCCAAGGTCGGTTCCGTGGCCACAACAGGTAGATCCGGCTCGACACCATGGATGATGACGACATCTTCATTCGATGTGTGGTCCTCGCCCGGCGTTGTCGTGGCCGAGGAAGGAATGGTCGAGCTGGGTACGACGACAACCGGCTCGATCGGATCGGCGACGGAAGTGGCCGTGTTGATGCCTTGAGGCGGAACAACCGTTGCAGTGATCGCGGGCTTCTCATCCATCGACTTCGTGCTGGCGATCGAGGTCTGTTGGTGTGGAAAGGTGCCGCGCTTCTCTGGGATCGATGTCTCCTTCTTCTCCTGCACCACAGGTGAAGGTCGAACGTTCGTCGTGATCGGATCGTTACTGACAGTAGTCTTCGTGGTGGTCCCATCCACCAGCGGTTCCGCGATCTCCAAGGCGGACTTCACTTCTGGAACGGTCGCTTGTTGGTCGGTCGCCTCTGGTCGAACCGATGCAACGGTCGATGTCTCCTGCTCGCGCGTGAACCACCAGGTTGCGACACCCATCCCGACGAGGAAGGGGATCCACAGGAGGAGTCGGCGCTTGCGACGGTCCTTCTGCTGGGCGTCGAGAGCGGGCTGCATGGCGGTCCAGGCGGCCTCATCGAAAGGATGTTCACGTTCGGCCAGCTTGCGCCGGGCCTGCTCGTCGAAGGCGTTCGGTGCGCTCATGATGCCACGGTTCGTTGGTTGTTCTTGTGAAGTGCGCCCAATGCGCGTTGCAGGATGGACCGTGCGTTCGACACGTGCCACTTCGAGGTGCCTTCGCTGATGCCGAGCATCTCCGCGATCTCGTGATGCGCATAGCCGTCGACGGCGAAGAGGTTGAAGACGTTGCGGGACATGTTGGGTACGCGGGTCAGCAGTTCGGCGAAGGCCTCGGCCTCCATGTGTGCGAGGAAGTCGTTCAATTGCGGATCACCGCTCTGGTCCTGCAGTTGTTCCCCGCTCTCGAGCTCGCGTCGTTGCTTGTCGCGACGGAACGCGTCGATCACGGTGTTGATCATGATGCGCCGCGCCCAAGCCTCGAAGGGGACCTCCGGACGCCGCCGGTCCATCTGGGTGAGGATCTTGAGGAAGCCCTGGTTCATGCGTGCGGTGGCCTCCTGGCGGTCGCGTTCATAGCGGGAGCAGATGCCCATCATCATACCGTACAAGGCGCGGTACATCTCGTACTGCGCCTTGCGGTCGTGCTCGCGGCACCGTGCTATGAGGGCTTCGCTCACCATGGGTCGAACAGGAAAGGTACCGGACCAGTACCGGCACCTCCCCTGCTCATCGAGGCATTAGTCGCGCACGAAGCGCTGGGTGATCACGTTCGTTCCCTGACCGATGCGGAGGGCATATAGGCCGGCTGGGAGTGCTTCCGTGCCAAGCTGGAGCCGGTTGCCTCCCGCGTTCAACTGCTCTTGGCGCTCCATCACGATGCGTCCGTTCAGGTCGACCACTTCCAATCGCACAGTGCCCGCTGTTCGGCTGTCCAAGGCGATGTTCAGCAGCTCGCGAGCCGGATTGGGCCAGAGCGAGATGGTCGCCAGCATCTCCTCTTCGTCGATACCGGTGGTCAGCGGGTTCACCACGTTGATGGTGAGCGCGGTGCGGTTGCCCGTATCGCCGATCAAGCCGGAGTAGATGCCATCCTCATCCACGGATAGGCTGTCGCAATAGGTGTCGGTGCAACCATCGCTGTCGGTGATCGTCAGGCAGAGCTCGTAAGGGCCGCTGTCCGCGTAGATGTGCGTGGGGAAGGCCTCCGTGCTGGTGCTACCGTCACCGAAGTCCCAGACGAACTGGTAGAAGCCGGTGCCACCATTGCTCAGGTTCCAGACCCACAGCGTGTTCGGGATGGGTGTGCCGTTGCCGGTGGTGTCACCGTTCTCGTAAGCCTGGAGTACCCAGAAGCCGGCTTCGCAATCGCCGGGGCTGTTCGGAACGCAGTTGCAATCCGCATCCCAGGTGCCGATGAAGCCGGCCTGCTGGCAGGGTGTGCCGGGCAGGTTGGGCCCGTTGGGGATCTGCAGGCAATCGTAGACCGTAGAGTTCGGCACGCAATCGCAATCGGCGCTCCAAGTGCCAGGGCCTGTCACTGGGTGGTTGCACGGCGTTCCAGCGGTGCTGTTCCCCCAGAGCACACCCATGCAGTCGTACCAGGCCGGGATCGTATTGATGCCGCCGTTCGGGTCCACCACGATGGTGTCGCAGAGCTCAGAGGTGCATCCTGAGCCGTCCGTGATCTGTAGGCAGAGGCCGTAGATGCCGGGGGCATTGAAGGTGTAGTTCTGCTGGTTCTGCTGGCTTGAGTTGAGGCCGTTCGGAAGGGTCCAGATGTAGGACAGCGTAGGAGCACCTGTGCTGCAGTTGATGAAATTCGCCTGGAAGGGAACGGGGTTGTTGCCGTTCATGACCGGGATGACGGTGAAGCAGGCCTCGCATCCGGCCGGTGGGTCGAAGCTGATCCCTCCGTTGGCGTCCACATAGACCTGCTCGCAGGTGGCATCGAATACCTCGTTCTGGTCGGTCACGTTCAAACAGACGGTGTAGACGCCCGGTCCGGTGTAGGTGTGGCTGATGTTGTCTCCGGGTACTGCACCGCCATCACTGAAGTCCCAGAGGTTGTCGTACGCTGGCGTGCCACCGATGGTGCAACTCGAGAATACGGCGGTGAACGGAGCGATCTGGTCCACGCTGATACAGGCTTCGACCGCGGTGCTCGTTTCGACGCAGTTGCATTGTGCATCGTACACGCCCATGTTGCCCGCCGGGGTGTTGCAGGGTGTGCCGGGTAGTGCATTGCCACCGGGGACATTTAAACAGTCGATGGTGTTGTTGCAATTGAACACCACCGTCACCATGTTGGTATCCGGGTTCAGCACGTTGACCGTGTAATTCACGTTCTGCGACTGATTCACTCCGCCACACTGGGTGCTCACCATGAACCAACCCTGGTAGGAGTCCATGCTCAGGTCGATCCAGAAGCTGCAATCCGCGGGATCCACCGGCACATCGATATCGAGCGACGGCTGTGTGCCCTGGACGGTGACGATGTTAACGATGCTGTTCGGGGTGCAGCCGACCACACTACCTGTAACGGTAACGTTGAATGGTGGGGTCGGTTGCGCCAGGGCGATGGATGCCTGGACGAGTGCGCATGTGAGGACAAGGTTGCGGAGGAGGTGCTTCATGGGGTCGATGTATCGGCTTCCATAGGCATACACGATGCAGGTCCGATACAGGTTGGGTATGCTGGAAAATTACGTCGGTCTGACGTTGTTCGGCGATAGCTGGAATGCAGAAGGGCATGCATCCACAGATGCATGCCCTTCGAAGAGGTCGTTCGTGCTCAGCGCACTTTCACGAACCGCTGGCTCATCAACGTGCTTCCGCTCTGGATCGTGATCAGGTAGGAACCGGCGCTCAACGCGCTTACCGGAATGGTCAGGTTGTTACGGCCATCGGTGATGCTCCGTGTTCCTTCCGCCACCAGGCGACCACTGAGGTCGTTGATGCTGATCCGGAGGTTGCCCGCGATGCGGCTGTCCAGCCCGATGTTCAGCACGTCCTGTGCGGGGTTCGGCCAGGCATTCAGGCCGGTCAGGGTCGGAAGTTCGGTCACGGCCAGCGCGAGCGGGTTCATCACGTTCACCGTGAAGGTGGAACGGTTGCCTTCTCCCGCGAAGCCACCGAGGATCCCATCGCCATCCACCGTTACATCCTGGCAGTAGGTGTCGGTGCAGCCGGGGCCACCGATGGTGAGGCAGATCGTGTAGGTGCCGGGTCCGGCGTAGGTATGCGTGGGATAGGCTTCGCTCGATGCGCTGCCGTCACCCCAGTTCCAGAGGTATTGGAAGTTGCCATTGCCCGTGCTCAGGTTCCAGAGCCACAATTCGTTCGGGATGGGTTCGCCGCCACCACCGTTGGGGTTCGCCGCACTGTCCACCCATTGGTAGGCCTGCATCACGAAGAAGGCCGCCTCGCAGGTTGGTGTGTTCGCCGGGTTGATCGTGCCATTCGCATCCACCACCACACTGTCGCACATCGTGCTGGTGCAGCCATCGGCGCTCGTCATCGTCAGGCAGACCAGGTGGGTGCCCTCCGTGAACACATAGGCCGTATCGCCGGGGCCAGCTTCGTATGTGAGGCCTCCATCGAGCGACCAAGCGAAGGTGTACGGTTCCACACCGCCGCCGGAGCAGTTGTACAGGACGGCCGTGAAGGGGATGTCGCCCAAGGCCGGTGTGCTGGCCTGGGTGGTGCTGAAGCAGGCTTCACAGGGCAAGGCAGGCCCACCGGCGCACATGCAGTTCGCGGTCCAGGCATCGCCGAAGGTGTTGGGGTCGCCATCATCGCAGGGCGTACCGGGAAGGGCGGAGCCGCCCTGGACACCTTCGCAGTCCACGACGGAGTTCGAAACGCAGACGCAGTTCACGCTCCAGAAGCCCGGTAGGCCAAATGCCGAGGTGCAGGGCGTTCCCGGCATGGCAGGACCGTTCACGTTGCCTTCACAGTCGACCGTGGTATTACCACAGTTGATGAATACGTACACCTCGTTGGAGTCCGGCGAGAACGCGTTGAAGGTGTAGCTCACCGATGATTGCTGGATCGCGCCGTTGCAGGGCGTGCTCACCTGGAACCAGCCCTGGTAGGAGTCCATCTGCAGGTCCACCGTGAAACCGCAGTTGGCGTCAAGCGGGATATCGAGGTCCACCGCAGGTTGGGTACCCTGTACGGTGAAGAGGTTCACCGTGCTGTTGGGCGTGCATCCGAGCACGTAGCCGGAGACGGTGATGTCGTACGGAGGCACGGGCTGGGCGAAGGCGCTCAGTCCTGTACCGGCCAGCATGGCGATGGCGAAGGAGCGGAGAAGGTGTTTCATGTGTGGTTGTTTCAGGCTTACACTTCCCTACACGGGAAAGGAGGGCGTGGGGTTGGGTAGGGGATCACATAATCAGATGATCAGCCGATCGAGTGCACCGCGGACGAACGTTCTATTCGACCTGGTCGGACAGGGCTTGATCCGCCATTTTCTGATCGTCTCATTTTCTGATCATCTGATCAATGAGCTCATCCTCCGCCTCGTTCGGCAGGGTCACCTTCAGCCCCGGCGTACGTTTCATCTCTTGCTCGATGCTCCACACCGCGTTGGGGTTGCGTGCCCAGGCGCGGCGTGCGATGCCGTTGTTCACGTCCCACAGCAGCATGCTCTTCAGGCGGCGGTCGCTGTCCGCGCTGCCGTCGAGCACCATGCCGAAGCCGCCGTTGATCACCTCGCCCCAGCCCACGCCGCCGCCGTTGTGCAAGCTGATCCAAGTGGCGCCGCGGAAGCCATCGCCCACGAAGTTGTGTACGGCCATATCCGCAGTGAAGCGGCTGCCGTCGCGGATGTTGCTCGTCTCCCGGTACGGAGAATCGGTGCCGCTCACATCGTGGTGGTCGCGGCCCAGCACGATCGCCGCGCTGATCTCGCCGCTCTTGATGGCGTTGTTGAAGGCCTCGGCGATGCGGATGCGTCCTTCGCTATCGGCGTAGAGGATGCGCGCCTGGCTGCCCACCACGAGCTTGTTCTCCTGCGCGCTCCGGATCCAGTGCAGGTTGTCGGCGATCTGCTGCTTGATGGCGGGAGGTGCTTCCTTCAGCATGGCCTCGAGCACATCCCCGGCGATACGGTCGCTCGTGGCGAGGTCCTTCGGATCGCCGCTGGTGCAGACCCACCGGAAGGGGCCGAATCCGTGGTCGAAGCACATCGGCCCCATGATGTCCTCCACGTAGCTGGGGTAGCGGAACTCCTCGCCGTTCTTCCCGCCGATGTCGGCACCGGCACGCTTCGCTTCCAGCAGGAAGGCGTTGCCGTAATCGAAGAAGTACATGCCGCGCTCGGCCAGCGTGTTCACGGCCGTGGTGTGGCGGCGAAGCGTTTCCTGCACGCGCAGCTTGAAGGCCTCGGGGTCCTTCACCATGAGCGCATTGCTCTCCTCGTAGCTCAGGCCCACCGGGTAGTAGCCACCCGCCCACGGGTTGTGCAAGCTGGTCTGGTCGCTGCCGAGGTCCACGTGCACCTTTCGTTCGGCGAGTCGCTCCCACAGGTCCACGATGTTTCCGAGGTAGGCGATGCTGTGTGCTTCACCCTTCTTCTGCCAGGCGATGGCGGCATCGATGCAGGCATCCACATCGTCGATGACTTCATCCACCCAGCCCTGGCTATGGCGCTTGTGGGCTGCGGTGGCGTTCACTTCAGCACAGATCGTGACCACCCCCGCGATGTTGCCCGCTTTCGGCTGAGCGCCGCTCATGCCGCCCAATCCCGCGGTAACAAAGAGCTTGCCCTTCGAACCGGGTTCCTTGAGCATGCGGGACGCATTCAATACCGTGATCGTGGTGCCGTGCACGATGCCCTGCGGACCGATGTACATGTAGCTGCCGGCTGTCATCTG
>JAGQVR010000155.1 GCA_020437875.1 Flavobacteriales bacterium | reverse complement strand
ACAGCGGCAAGACGAAAGCGGTGCTCACACCCGATGGCAAGCACTACATCATCAACGGCCAGAAGATGTGGATCACGAACGGCGGCTTCGCCGATGTGTTCACGGTCTTCGCGAAGATCGACGACGATGAGAACCTCAGTGCCTTCATCGTGGAGAAGGACTTCGGCGGCATCACGTTGAACCCGGAGGAGAAGAAGATGGGGATCAAGGGCAGCAGCACGCGCCAGGTCTTCTTCAACGACTGCAAGGTGCCGGTGGAGAACCTGCTGAGTGAGCGCCAGAACGGTTTCAAGATCGCGGTGAACATCCTGAACATCGGCCGGATCAAACTGGCCGGTGCGGCACTGGGCGGTGCGAAGGCCGTGGTGGACCAGAGTGTGAAATACGCCAACGAGCGCATCCAGTTCGGCAAGCCGATCAGCGCGTTCGGTGCGATCCGCCAGAAGCTGGCCGACCAGGCGACCTATTGCTACGTGGTGGAGAGCGCGACCTACCGCTGCAGCCAGGACATGGAGAAAGCGATCGAGGCACTGAAGGCTGAAGGCGCAGACCATGCGAAGGCGCTGCTGAAGGGTGTGGAGCAATACGCCGCCGAAGCCGCGATCCTGAAGGTGGCCGGCAGCGAATGCCTGGATTACGTGTGCGACGAAGGCGTGCAGATCTACGGCGGCATGGGCTACAGCGCCGAAAGCCCTGTGGAACGCGCCTACCGCGACAGCCGCATCAACCGGATCTTCGAGGGAACGAACGAGATCAACCGCATGCTCACGGTGGACATGCTGCTGAAGCGTGCGATGAAGGGACAGCTCGATCTGCTTGGTCCGGCGCAGGCGGTGGCCGCAGAACTGATGGGCATCCCCGACATGCCGGAGCCCGACGATTCATTGCTCGGCGACGAGAAACGCATGGTGGCCAACTTCAAGAAAGCCGTGCTCATGGCGGCCGGAGGTGCCGCGCAGAAGCTGGGCCTGGAACTGGCGAAGCACCAGGAGACCCTGATGCATATCGCGGACATGGTGATCGACACCTACCTCGCGGAAAGCGTGCTGCTCCGCACGTTGAAGTTGGCGGAGATGAAAGGCGCTGACAACGTGAAGGAACAAGTGGCCATGTGCCAGCTCTACATCCACGATGCCGCCGACCGCATCCATAAGTGGGCGAAGGAGGCGGTGAACAGCTTCGCTGAAGGGGATGAGCAGCGCGCGATGCTGATGGGCGCCAAGCGCTTCAGCAAGAACACGCCGATCAATACGGCCGAGCTGCGGAAGGCGATCGCGAAGAGGATGATCGCGGAGGGGAAGTACTGTTACTGAGGGATCAGCCCCACTTGGAAAAGGCGCCGAAAGCTTGGTTTCGGCGCCTTTCTTCGTTCAGCCCCAGGCAGCGCTTCCGCCGATCGGTCACGTCTGGCATAATGATCGCCTGTCGATCGGAGTTCTTTCCACAACCCGGACCCGAACCCACTGCCATGAACCGACCCTTCCTGCTGATCAGCGCGGCATTGATCAAGGCAACGCTTCCCGCCCAGAGCGATATCGAGGTGCACTTCGCATCTGGAAGCACAACTGTCGACCCGGCTGGATGCGCAGCCATACAGGTGCTCTGTGGAGCCGCTGTTGACGGCTCCAGCGTCACTGTGATCGGCCATTCAGACGGGTTGGGGACGACGGCGCGGAACGATGCTCTCTCGATCCAGAGGGCGAACGCCGTTGCGGAACACATCGAGGCACTGTGTCCAAAATTGAAGGTCCACGCCATTCTCGGTCGCGGCGGGAGCGATCCGATCGCCTCGGATCGGACAGAAGCCGGGCGCATGGCCAATCGGCGTGTGGATGTGATCGTGGAGTCCGCATCCATGTTGGCATCCTCGCCGCTCCTCGACCCGATCACGAGTAACTGTCATGCGCGCGTGGAACCCTTGATGCCTGCTGTGGATAAGCCACGCGAGCTCCATCGGGTCGATGCCTCCAAGGCGATGGAAGTGCGGATGTCGGATGGCACCATCGTGCGCATCCCGGAAGCCTCTCTCCTGCATGCCGATGGCACCGTGGTGGAAGGCACGATCGACCTCACATACCGCGGCTTCCTCGACCCGTGGGACGTTGTTGCCAGTGGCATACCCATGCACCTGGGAAGCGGGTCGGAAGCCGGACATTTCGAGACCGCGGGCATGTACGAGGTGTATGCCAGCCAATACGGCGAACAGGTATACCTGCGGTCGGGCGTTGAGATCGAACTGGAGACCACCGGGCCTGATGTTTCCGATGAATACGCAGCCTATGCGCTGAATGAGACGAGCGGCGAATGGGAACGTGCCGGTCGTTTCATGGCTCCACCGATGACGACGCTCACAGGCCCGAGCGCCGCGGTCCGCAGGTACAATGAACTATTACGTGGCCTCCCCTCCCTTCCGGACAGCACGCGGTTCAAAGAGCGCCAGGACTCACCCGACTACTGCTACATGACCCCTTGTACCAAGGCACGGCGTCCATACCTGTATAACGATGGCGCATATCGCTCGCCGTATACCAGGAAGGACATCCCAGCGGTGAAGCTCGTACTGGACCGTCGTTACTGGAAGGCGCACAAACGGCTTGCATTCTCCGTGAACGGAGGCCATCGTACGCACCCGGAGATGCACGCATTCAAGGGCCGCACGCGCTGGATCTACACCGGCCCGATGGATGCCCGCACGTTCCGACGCCAGGTGATCCGGAAGCACTATTACCAGGATATGGAGCTTCTCGGAGACCGCAGCGACAGGGGCACCTTGCGCCTGAAGGACCGCGGGACCTGGAGCGAACTTCCTGTAGAGCTGATCGACCCGAGGGAGGAAGAGTCCACCGAATGGGCCGAGGTGGCGTTCGCGCGCTACCAGGATCGTCTGTTGAAGAAGCAGCAACGCTTCGATCAGGACATCGAGCGTGACCTGCGAAGGACGAGATCAACACGTGAACGCCTGTTCCGGAACGCCTACGCCAAGGCATCGCGTGAAATGACCACATCGGAACAGGCCATGGACCGGGACGCCTTCGACATGTATGCGATGACGACCGCGGTGACAAGCATGGTCACCCAACAACGGGACAACAGCTATCTCTACTCCCGGAGACCCCGGTTCGCCATGCCCGGATTCGGGATCTGGAACTGCGACCGGATGGTGCCCCTACCCACGATCGATGTGCCGGTGGAGGTGATCGCTGCCAATGGGGAGCCGTTGCGCTGGGTGAAGGCCTTCGGTGTCCCAGGCAAGGGACGCGCTGTGATCACGTACTGGAGCCAGGGCGAGACGACCGTCCAGGACATGCGACTGAGCAATGAATGCGAGCGCATCATCTTCCTGGATGGCGAGCGCAATATGATCGTGGCCGATGTGTCGGCTGGAAAACGGACCAAGGGATCCTCGCTGCGTCTGCAAGGCAGGCCGCTCGACCAACCACAGGACCGGAACGTGCTGGCCACACTGGCATTGATGGACTGATGCTCGATCGCTTCGTACGGGTGCCAGCGAGCTTCCGGACGTTCTGCGTGAAGGATCATCAGACCCATCTCGGACCATGAAGGCATCCGGTCCGGTTCGAACTACCCCACCCTCCCGAGCTTCTTCAGGATCACGATCTGCCCCAGGTGGTAGTGCGTGTGCTCGATGATACCATGCAGGTTGCGGTACCAGGTGCCGTACTTGGGGTCCGCCATGTCGGTGTGGAGGCGGTCATCCGCTAGTTGCTCCACCAGGTCGGCGAAACGCGTGGCGTCATTCAGCACTTTGTCACGAAGCCGGTCCCAGTCCGCTTCCGAAACAATGGGCGGATGTGTGAAACTGTACTTGTCGTGCGCCTCGAGCGGTCCGCCTTCAAGGACCTTGAGCACGGCGGCAACGAAGTAGTTGATGTGGAACGTGAGCACGGCGATGGTGTTGAAGCCTTCGCGCTGATGCACGGCTTCCTCCATGGTCACATCGGCAAGGGTGTCACGCACGTTCACGAAGGTCCAGTTGCCGCCGAAGTGGACGTCGCGGAGGTGCTTGGCGATGATGGAAGCAGTGGTCATGAACTCCGCAAGATACCAGTGGTCCTCAGCATGATCCCAGCAGGTGCCATGGTCGATCCGCTTCGTATCCCAAGGGATCGGCGGTCACTTCAACAAGCCTTCGATCTCCGCCTTCAGTTCCGAGCGCTCCTGTTCACTCATCGGCTCGGTATCCAACAAGCTCAGCGCCTTCCGCAGCGCTACTTCACCAGACCGGCGATCGCTTTCCAGCAGCACTTCTCCCAAGGCCCATTGCATCGAATAGTCGTCGGGATATAGCGCTACGCCACGCTTGTATATCGCCAGGACATGATCGGTCATCCCACCCGCCCACAGCCGCGAAGCCAGGCCATTGATCTCGGCCACCTCCCATGGCAGGCGCGTTCCCCGGAAGGCCAGGCTCCGGTCCACTTGCTCCATGAGCTTCATAGGAGTTGGCGGCGGCTCACGAAGTTGGTATTCATCGTTCACCGGGGCGAGGCTGTCGCGCAAGGAGAAGTCCATGAAGAGCGTCGACAGCAGTTCCGGAAAGGCGATGATCGGCAGCGAGGTATGACCAGCGCTCGGGAACTCGCGTAGCGACAGGCTTCCCTTGGTGGCCGGAAGCGCATTCCAGACCGCTGTCAAGGGTGCATGATGACCGCCATCCTTCGTCCGATCCGCACCACCCACCGCGAGAAGCACATCATCGTCGCCTCGGCCCCGCAACAGATCGGCCAGTGCGGGCAGGGTGTTCTCCACCCGATACAAGAGAGAAAGGGCGATGACCGCGTCGAATGCATCCGGCTGCTGAAGCTTGGCTTCCAGCGCGAAGGAAGCCGTGAAGGAGTGACCGATCAGCACGCGGTAGTCGCCGGGATGATAGGCCTCGAGAAGCGGGGGCAGTTCGTCGGTGAGCAGGTGGAGCAGGGCTTCCTCGTCCTCACCGGCGGCCTCCTTCACCCGATCAATATGGGGCACCACCACCACGATGGCCTGTGGCACCTCATGGGTGTACTGCAGGTAACGGATATCGTTCATCACCGGCTCCACGAACCACTCATGCTGGCCGTCGAGTACCACGAAGACCGGCATCCGTACCGCTTCGGAAGCCGCCTTGAAATAGGTGGGCGTGTGCACGATCACCAGGCGTTCCGCGTTGAAGGCGGCGCTATGGAACCGCAAGCTGTCGGCCCCGTTCAATGCGAATGGCAAGCAGAACAAGGAGAGCAACAAGATGCGCATGGTGCTAAGATGCGGACCATGGGCGGAAGGCGACCACACAACGTGCGCGTATCTTGGACGGATGCGTTGGAACCTGCTCTGGTACGTCTTGCTCTTGCCGGCCCTCGCGCAGCCTCAGGTCTGGAGTCAGCTTCAGGACTTCCCCGGAACGGCGCGGGATGATGCGGCCGCCTTCGTCATCGGGGACGACATCTATGTTGGTACGGGAAGGCAGGTGGACTTCGGGCTGACCGCGGATTGGTTCCGATACAGCACCACCACGGGAACCTGGAGCGAGGTGGCGTCGCTTCCCGCCATTGGACGGCAGTATTGCTCAGCATTCACCTGGAACGGCCAGGGCCATCTCGTTGGCGGACATGTGAACGGCATGCCAAGTGCGGAGGTCTGGACCTATGATCCATTGGCAGATGCATGGGAACAACAAGGAGCCCTGCCAGAAGCGATGAACGCTTCCACCGCTTTCGTGCTCGATGATGGGCCGCATCTGGCGACCGGTTTCCTGAGCAATGACCTACCCTCGACCCACCACGTGCGCTTCGACATGGCTTCGGGTACATGGTCCACTTTGGAGAGCATGCCGGGCGATCCCCGGCATCGTGCGTCGAGTTTCGCACATGGTGGAGCCGGCTATGTACTTGGAGGGGCCGATGTCGTCTTCTTCGAATTCGATGAGGTCTGGCGCTATGACCCGCTGGCGGGAACGTGGGAAGCGCGGGCACCATTGCCATCCGGTCGTTCCCGCGGCGATGCCATCGAGGTCGAGGACGGTGGTGTCCACATCGGTGGGGTCAGCGCACAGTTCGCCCCTACAGGCGTCCACGATGATGTCTGGCACTACCATGCCGCATCCGACACCTGGGAGGAGTTACCGGTGTTTCCGCCCGGCACTCGGAGCAATGCCGTTATCGCAACGGTGAACGGCAGCATCTACTACGGTACGGGCAGCAACGCCGTGGAGCGGTACAGGGATTGGTGGCGGCTCGACCTACCCGTTTCCGTACGTGAGCAGGGTATCGTCCTTCGCGCCCCCTACCCCAATCCGACCAGTGGCACTGTTAACCTGGATAGAAGCCTGCTTCCTTCGGACCGGAAGGTGATCCTGTTGGACGGTAACGGGCGCGCGGTCCGGGAGTGGGCCGCCACCACCAGAGCTGTGGACCTTGACGACCTGGCGCCGGGCGCGTACCTGTTGAGGGTGATCGGCAGTTCGATCCGCCATCATCCCTTGATGATCATCCCCTGACCCATGAACTTCCTCCCCGAAGAGATCGACCGCTATTGCTCGGACCATAGCAGCAAGGAACCGGCGCTCCTGGCGGAACTCGCTGCAGAAACGCAGGCATCCATCGCGGAGCCACGGATGTTGAGCGGTCATCTCCAAGGGCGCTTCCTGAGCCTGCTGAGCAAGCTCGTGCGCCCGCAACTCGCCTTGGAGATCGGCACTTACACGGGCTACGGCACCTTGTGTCTGGCGGAAGGGCTGGCGCCGGACGGACTGATCCACACGATCGACGTGTATGCGCCTGTCGCTG
>JAGQVR010000154.1 GCA_020437875.1 Flavobacteriales bacterium | reverse complement strand
GTCGGTGATGAGGTCGTGCTCGATCCGCACAAGGTGAGCAAGGATCACGACGACCTGGCGCGCATGCTCGGTGTTGATCACGAGCGGGTGCACCATCTTGAGGGGAGCTTCCTCTTCCGCATCGCGGAGATCAAGCGGATGGTGCCGGTTGAGATCGACCAGGAGTTGTTCGACCGGGTCTACGGAAAGGACGCCGTGACGGATGAGGCCGGATTCCGCGCCAAGGTGCAGGAAGGGCTGGAGAACATGTTCCGCCGCGACAGCGACCGGATCTTCAAGCGCCAGGTGATGAGGAGGCTGATGGACTCCACCAGTTTCGACCTACCTGATGCCTTCCTGAAGCGGTGGATACGGGAGACGAGTGAGAACCCCGCGACCCCGGAACAGATCGAGGAGAGCTATGGGGAATACGCCTCCGGCCTGAAGCGCCAGCTGCTGGAGGAACGCGTGATCGAGAAGTACGGCCTGGAGGCGAAGGGCGAGGAGATGGACGCGTTCGCCAAGCGGTACATGGCCGACCAGTTCGCACAATACGGGATGCCGGCACCGGAGGGTGAGCAGTTGCAACAGATGGTGGCCCGCATGATGGGCGACCGGGAGCAGCTTGGTCGGATCCGCAACACCATCGTGGAGCAGAAGTTGAACACCCACTTCAAGGCCCTGCTGAGCCCGAAGGAGGAGAAAGTGAGCTTCGATTCGTTCGTAACCTTGGCCCGAACGGCCTGAAGACACGGGTAGTTCCGCCGTCCTTTACCATAGCAACCAGCACCGCATGTTCCCCACAGACGAATTCGAGAAGTACGCCGTGAAGCATCGCGGCATCAGCAGCAATACCCTGCACAGCTACACCACTTCGGCCATACGGTCCTCGGTCACACCTTATATCATCGAGGAGCGTCAGCTGAACGTCGCCCAGATGGACGTGTTCAGCCGCCTGATGATGGATCGTATCATCTTCCTGGGTACCGGGATCAACGACCAGGTGGCCAACATCATCCAGGCACAACTGCTCTTCCTGGAAAGTGTGGACGCGAAGAAGGACATCCAGATCTACATGAATTCCCCCGGTGGTAGCGTCTATGCCGGCCTTGGTATCTACGATACCATGCAGTACATCAACCCGGACGTGGCCACGATCTGCACGGGCATGGCGGCCAGCATGGGTGCGGTCCTGCTCTGCGCGGGCGCCAAGGGGAAACGCAGTGCACTGAAGCATGCGCGGGTCATGATCCACCAGCCGCTTGGCGGAGCCGAGGGCCAGGCCATCGATATGGAGATCACCGTGCGCGAGATCGTGAAGCTGAAGAAGGAACTCTATGACATCATTGCCAACCACAGTGGCCAGCCATTCGACAAGGTTGAGAAGGACAGTGACCGTGACTATTGGATGATCTCGGAAGAGGCGAAGGCCTACGGGATGATCGACGAGGTCCTGCTGCGCAACACGAAGTAGGGACGACGTTCGCACCTTGAGGGTGCGACGAGATGTCAAGTCCCTGAGGATCAGTATTGAACGAAGGCCGGGTGGACGACCATCCGGCCTTCGGTGTATCTTGCAGGGCTTTGCGCAAGCCCGGCCCGGGGGCGCAGCACAACCAGCCCATGGATAAGAAAGAGATCAAGTGTTCCTTTTGTGGACGTGACAAACAGGACACCAATGTGCTGATCGCCGGCATCACCGGGCACATCTGTGACAGCTGCATCACCCAGGCGCAGAACATCATTTCCGAGGAGCTCAGCCAGCGGACGCGAACGGAGATGGAGGGTAGCCTCATCATCCAGCGTCCTGCCGACATCAAGCGCCACCTCGATGAATACGTGATCGGTCAGGACGATGCGAAGAAGGTGCTGAGCGTGGCGGTCTACAACCATTACAAGCGTCTGCTCCAGAAGCCTTCGGCCACGGATGACGTCGAGATCGAGAAGAGCAATATCATCCTGGTCGGCGAGACCGGAAGTGGCAAGACCCTCCTGGCCAAGACCATCGCCCGCATGCTCAACGTCCCCTTCGCCATCGCCGATGCCACGGTGCTCACCGAGGCGGGCTATGTGGGGGAGGACGTGGAGAGCATATTGAGCCGGTTGCTCCAGGCGGCGGACTATGACGTGGCCAAGGCTGAGCGCGGCATCGTGTTCATCGACGAGATCGACAAGATCAGCCGGAAGAGCGACACCCCGAGCATCACGCGTGACGTGAGCGGGGAGGGGGTGCAACAGGCGCTGCTCAAGCTGCTCGAGGGCAGCACCGTTAGCGTTCCACCGCAGGGTGGACGCAAGCACCCTGAACAGAAGCTGATCCAGGTCGATACCCGGAACATCCTGTTCGTCTGTGGAGGCGCCTTCGATGGCATCCAGAAGATGATCGCACGCCGGGTGAAGAGCAGTGCCGTGGGATACAGCGCCAGCAAGGAGCAGCGGGTGAACGACGAGAACCTGCTCCAGTACGTGAGCCCGACCGATCTGCGCAGCTATGGCCTCATCCCCGAGCTCATTGGTCGCTTCCCGGTGCTCACCTACCTGGATCCACTGGACCGCGAGAGCCTGCGGCGCATCCTAACAGAGCCGAAGAACGCGCTGATCAAGCAGTACGTCAAACTCTTCGACATGGACAAGGTGAAGCTCACCTTCGACAAGAAGGTGCTCGACTTCATCGTGGACAAGGCCCTGGAGTACAAGCTGGGCGCCCGTGGCCTGCGCTCCATTTGTGAGGCGATCATGACGGACGCCATGTACGAGATGCCGGGTGCGCCTGAACGTCCGACCGAGTTACGCGTCACCCTTGGATATGCACGCGAGAAGTTCGATCGGTCCCGCCTGAGCAATCTGCGGGTGGCCTGAGGGCGTTCGGCAAGGGTTAGCTTTGGGTCCTGAACCCGCACGCCAAGCGTGCCCAAACCCCTTTCCCATGAGAATGATCCTAAGCTCGGCGGCCTTGCTCGTCGCCACTGCCTTCCATGCCCAGGACCTACCGCAGCCAAGCCCGAAGGGCAAGGTCCAACAAGTGGTTGGCCTCACCAATGTGGAGGTCGAGTACTCACGCCCGAGCATCAAGGGCCGCGTGATCTTTGGTGACCTGGTGCCTTTTGACAAGTTGTGGCGCACCGGGGCCAACCTGAACACCACCATCGAGTTCAGTGCTCCTGTGAAATTCGGTGATGTGGACGTGAAGGCAGGCAAGTACTCGCTGTTCACGGTCCCCGGAAAGGAAGTGTGGGTGGTCCACCTGAACAGCAACACCGAACTCTGGGGTGAGGATGAATTCAAGGCGGAGGAGAACGTGGCGACCATCAAGGTCAAGGCCGAAGCGGCTGACCTGACGGAGACCTTGACCATTGATATCGCCAACGTGGTGAATGATCGTGCGGAGCTTGAGCTGCGCTGGGAGAAGACCAAGGTCCTCATACCGATCCAGGCGGATGCGACCGAGCAGGCGCTGGCCAACATCCGTGAGGCCATGGCCAAGGGCGATATGAAAGCCGGCGGCTACGGCGGAAGTGCCCGCTTCTGCCTCGATCGCAATGTGATGACCAAGGAAGCGCTCACCTGGGCCCAGAAGAGCGTTGAGATGGACAAGAAGTTCTGGCACGTGCACACCCTGGCCCGTGCGCAGGCGGCCAACGGCATGACGAAGGAAGCCATCGCCACCGCCAACGAGAGCATGACCATGGCCCAGGAGGCGAAGAATGAGGCCTATGTGAAGATGAACCGTGACCTGATCGAGTCCCTGAGCAAAGGCAAGTGACCCACATTGGATCAATGTGCAGCGCCCTCTTCGGAGGGCGTTGTCGTTCTGGGGGGGTCTTTGGGTGCCACGATGGACGGCGGACGGACCATCCATTCATGGGACCAGCGTACCATCCCGGCTTCCAACCGCACGTGGATGGGTATCGTCGACCGTTGAACCGATGATGGAACTGCGGACACGCATCCTGTCGTGCCGCAATGGTTCAAGTTCAGCAGCCCCGGTCCGGATGGAGACTGCGAGGTCCAGGAACGAAAAAGGGCCGCCTCGTTGGAGGCGGCCCTTTCAGTATCGAGGACGATCCTACTTGATGGTCACGCGCTGCACGGTGCGCTCGGTGGCGCTGCTCACGGCAACGCTGTACACACCAGCGGCCAGATCGCTCAGGTCGACCGTGGCCAGTGCGGAGAAGTTCGTCTTGTGCACCACCTTGCCGAGGGCATCGGTCACTTCCACGAAGAGCATGTCCGTACGGTCGCTGCTGATCTGGAACACGCCGTTGGTCGGGTTCGGGAAGATGCTCACGCCGGCCAGTTCGGTCATTTCCTCCACGCCGACCTGGGTATTGCTGGTCAGGCGGATGGCGTAGGCCGTACCGTTGGTGTAGCTGTGGCGGCCTTCGGTGCCGTCATCGTTGAAGTCGATCGGCAGGTAGATCGCCGAGGTCCAGGCCGGCTGGGGCACGGTGTTGTCATCCAGGATGTACACCTCACCGTCCGTTGCGCTGGTGGTGGAGACGGTTCCGGAACCGGACACACGCACCACAGCGTAGTACGCACCCGGGCTCAAGGTCACCGGCTGGCTGAACTGAAGGCCAACGGTACCTGCTGCAACATCCGCAGCGGTGATCTCATGGTTGCCGGAGGTGACGCCATCGATCCAGTTGGAAACGGTTGCAGGCAGCTGGATGACGTCGATCGTGTCCACCAGGAAGGCCTCGATGGAAGCGCCATCGGCGGCCACGGTGGCAGGTCCGAGTTCCACGATCACGCCGGTGGCCTGCATCGTGTTGTTGATGACGTACATGCTCATGTAGTAGGCCTCAGCGTTGTCGGTCCAAGTGGCGGTACCATACTGCTGGAGCTGCTCCGTACCATCCGGGTGGTTGCCGATCGCATCGATACTGTACACGTCATTGGTCACCTCGTAGTTCCGTGCTGCGGAGTTGTTCGAGGGGTCGAGGTCAAGGGCGATGTTGTCACCGGTGATCGTGAAGTCGACATTGTAGAGACCCACGCCGCTCGGGAAGTTGATGTTGCCATCAGCCACCACGGTCTCACCGGACTGGATCGGAGCGACACCGATGCTGTTGTCGAAGCCAGCAACGGGGTTGCCATCGGCATCCGAGAAGGCCACGTTAACGGCAACGCCGGTCTGCTCACCGAGACCGAGGTTGAAGAGTTCAGCACCCACGTTCATCATGTCGGGCAGCTGGTCGGTCGGGATACGGCCATATTCCTCACCATTGCCGGTGGTGCTGGTGTAGGCGTAGTTCATCTCGATCTCGTAGTCAGGCAGGCTGGACAGGGCGAGGTCATCGATGGCCCAGTAGTATTCCCAGCCACCCTGCCACTCAAGCTGCAGGTAGATCTGCTGGCCGGCAGCGGCCGAGGTGATGTCCACGTTCACCATCTCCGGGTTGGCGGAGAAGCGGCTGCACGGAGGAGCGGAGGCGCCGGTCACCAGGCAGGGGAATGGGAAGAAATCCGTCCAATCGATCAGGTTGGTGCTGACCTTCACCTTGACGAACTCGCTTGCATCGTTGTCGAACACACCGATCACGCTCTGCATGCTGAAGAGCACGCTGGTCTGACCGGAGCAGTCGATGAGGCCCGTGGTGAGGCGGGTGAGGTGGTTCTCGGCAGGAGCAGAAGTCAGACCGCGGTCGGAGTTCGCCCAGAGGTATCCGTTCGAAGCGCCGCTGGCATTGAACTGGAGCATGTGCTCGTGTCCAAGGGCGGCAACTTCCACGGCCGTTGGGTCATCGCTCCATTGGAAGATCACGGGTTCCTCACCCACCGGGGTCAGATCGTCAACGTTGGTCCAGCCAGCAGGCACGTCACCGCCGGAAAAGTCCTCCGACCAGAACGCGTCGCGCTGCATGCCACCGTCCAACCGGGTCGATCCGGCGAAACGGGTGTTGACGGCGCTGCCGTCATACCGCTTGTTTGCTTTCTCCACGCCAGTCGAGGACTGGGCATGTGCACCGGAGCCGACGAGGGCGAGCGCCAGTGCAGAAACGTAGAATTTGCTCATTTTCCTATTTGGGTTGTTAGGTCAGCGTTAAGGCACAAAGTAAACCACTGGGACGGGTGGTTCCAAAAGACTTGAGCAGGACCGCGAAGCATTTCGAGGCGCTATTCTCATAGGTCCATGCCGCTCATATCCAGGTGATCCACTGTGCTCGTCGACAAATAATGGGCGCTTGTCGATCCGATTTGGAAAGAGGTCGGAACCGTTAGGTACAGCCATCAAGCGGCGCGGGCTGCCAGCTTCACCAAAGATCACTTTCCTGTGACCAAGTGGAACCCGACCGAGAGCACCACCACGATGGCCGGGGCGATCAGGTTGTACCAAAGAAAGGCCACCTCGAAGTCGCCGAAATGGATGAACAGGATCACGGCTTGCGCGATCAGCGCTGCGATGAAGACTGCCGTTCCCCGGACCATTTTCAGGAAGAAGGCCACCAGGAAGATGCCGAGGATGGTGCCGTAGAACAACGACCCGAGGATGTTCACCGCTTGGATCAGGTTGTCGAATAGCGGGAAGATGGCGGCGAAGAGCAGTGCCAGTATCCCGAAGGCCACCGTGGCCCATTTGGTGCTGAGGACCGTGTCCCGGCCTTCCAGGGGCTTCCGGAACACGTCCACCACGGCGGTGGTGGCCAATGCGCTGAGCTGTGAGCTCGTGCTGCCCATGCCGGCGCAGAAGATCATCGCCAACAACAGTCCGATCAGCCCCACGGGCAGGTTGTTCATCACCCAGGTAAGAAAGATGTAGTCCTTGTCGTTGGGTTCAGCTCCAGGTAGGGTGGTCCTCACCTGCTCGCGGTAATCG
>JAGQVR010000153.1:2542-6826 GCA_020437875.1 Flavobacteriales bacterium | reverse complement strand
ACTCCTTCACCTGGGCAACGATACGCTCGGTGGTAGCACCATCCGGCTGGATCCACGGCCTGACACCGGGTTTGAACACTTCGCCCAATCCCTTCCAGCATTTCCGACTATGGATGCACAGGTCCGGCCTCCAGATGATCGTGACCTCGCCGTTGGTGTAGCTATGTTCCTTGCTCATCCTGAACCCAAGTTAGGCCAGTTGGTTTCCACCGACCATCAGACCACTGATGCGCGAAGGTGTATGGGGTTCTCCAGCGTTCGATGAACGGGGCAGGAGCGGGCGATCACGGCCAACCGCTGCCGTTGCTCCTCAGGAACCGATGCGTCCAACTGGACATCGACGCTGATCCGCGTCTCGACCTCCGCTCCACGCTGGGTCCTTTCCATCGTCGTTGTGATCCGGATCGGGCCGATGGACCATTGCTTGCGGTCGGCATACATGCGTAGGGTGATCGCCGTGCAGGAAGCAAGCGCACCAAGCATCAGCTCATGGGGTCTTGGTCCCAGGTCGGCACCACCATGGTCCTCCGGCTCATCCGAGATCCACTCATGCCCCCGGGACAATAGCTGTGTCCGATAGGGCTCTCCGTCGAGTAAAGCGGTCACGCTCCGGGTGGTCGTCTGGTCCATGTCCCGAAGGTCGGCAATGCCAGCCGCTCTACCAACCGGTCACGAGCAGGCGCCTTGCCCCCTTGATACCACAATGCTGGTACTTGTCGTACGCAACAGCGGCCCGTTCACGGACGACCCCATCCTCCGACCGTGCCACCCAGGCATTCAGCGCGGCCTTCAAGGTGTACGCTTCCGGAGCCATCAAGCCGGTCGTCCACAAGAGCGGTGAAGCCCCCGTCGCACGCAGATGCGGTGTGAAATAGTGCTTGCTGATGCATGCGAGGATGATCGTACGCCGCTCCGGCTCCGGACTCCCTTCGAACCGTTCGGTCAGCGCGAAGTCCATGAGTCCGTCGTGCCCCACATAGCCGATGAGCTGGGCACCACCGCCAGCGATGATCGTGCGACCATCCACGGCGATGCGCTCCGGCATCTCACCACTGGAGAAGCGCAACAGGTCCTCTGTGGCCTCGCGGATGTTCCGGCCATCGTAGGCGTCGGCCACCAGATACACGGCGCTGTCCCGGTGCTTCCAAATGGCACGATCGAGGATATGCGGTGTGGATGGGCGCGTACTGGGAACGGCGACCCACTCCTCGGACCTCGTGAAGTGGGTCTTCACGCCATAGCCTGCGCCCCAATAGAGGTTGGTCGAGGGCTTCTGCCCGTTCCCGATACCCGGGGGCACCTTGACGATGCCTTGGTGCTCATTATCGCACAAGGCCACGAGCACATGGGCCACACGCACCTGTGCCTGAAGCAGGACCGAGGTACCGATGGCAAAAAGGAGGCAGGGTTTCCTCATGGTCATTGAATGCATGTTCATGCCGATGGTAACCAACTCCATAACGAAGGAAGCCACCCTTCCGGATGGCTTCCCGTTACGATACCACACTGGGTTCAACGCATGTCATTGACCTCCACACCGGGGAACTTGCCCTTGTCAAAGGAGAATAGCCCATCGGCCAGCTCCGGGTTGGCCGAGAACTTCTTCAGTTCATAGGTCACATGGTTACCGTCCTTGTAAAGCACCTGGATGCTCCTGGGTTCGACCTTCGCCTTGTCCACCGCGATGATCACGGTATGGTAGGCGCGCTTCGAGGGGTCGAGCGGGAAGAGTTTCACGGTTTGAAGGATGGTGCCGCTCGCGTCCGCCTTCTCATCCACGAAGCTGCTCTTGAAGCCATTCTCATACTGGGTGAAGAGCTTGGACGGATCGAGTTCCTGGTCCATTTCGGCCGGGTCGCTCAGGTTGACCTCGTTGGATTCCTTGTTGTAGGTGTAGAGCGTTGCGCCATCATTGATGATGGTGTTCTTGTCGAGCACCAGGCGGAACTTCCTCCCCTTCACTTTCATGTTCCCTTCCTGCTTCACATCCAGCTTGTCCTTGGTGTTCTGCAGGCGACTGCTGAAGTCCGCTTCGAAGCTGGTCCATGCCTTCGCCTTGGCCAGCAGCTTGTCCATGATGGCCTTGCTCCGTGCGTCATCCTGGGCATGCACTCCAATTGCGAGCATCAGGGAGCAAGCGGTCAGTAGAAGGGTCCGTTTCATGTGGCAAAACTAATCGTCCCCGGCAGGGCAAAGCCCGTGCCAAGAACATCGTTCCCTGCGCGATCTACTTGTTCCAGTTCGGGTGCTTCTTCACGAAGGCCCTGTACTTCTTACCGCCCAGCATGGTACCACGGCACTTCTTGGAGCCACAGTGGCAGGCCCAGGTCTTGAGCAGCGCCTTCGTGTATGGCACATCGAACTCGAATCCGTAGTCGTAGGTGATCTCCTCTCCGGGTTCGATGACGCGCAAGGCCTCTATGATCACCTGGTCCTTCTTGGGATCAGGGTTCTTCTTCTTCTCACTGTGGATGAAGGCGACCGCATTCGGCTCGCAGCTGGTGTTGATCCACCTTGCCACGGTACCGCGCACATTCGCATCGATGATCCAGTCATCGTTCAAGGTGAAGAGGAAGGTGTGACCCGAGCTCACGTCGCCATGGTACAGCCTGTCGGCCGCATCGTGGGTCATCAAGCGGCCTTTGTATTCAACGATGGGTTCACCCTTCTTGATGGGGGCGATGGCGATGACGCCGTTCCCATGGATGGGTGAGCGGCGCTTCTTGATCTTGAGGGGGTTGGGGATCTTCGGCATGGTCAGAGGGCGGCGAAGATCGCGCTTCCATCGCTCCGTCCGACACGGATCAGAAATACAGCTTGCACACGAACACCGCAGTGATCACACAGGCCAGATCGGCCAGCAGCATGATACCTAGGGTGTACCGGCTGTCCTTGACGTTCACAGAGCCGAAATAAAGGGCGACCACATAAAAGGTGGTCTCCGCCGCTCCCTGGAAGAGGCAGGAGAGCTGGCCGGTCAGGCTGTCCGCGCCGTAGGTCTTCATGGCATCGAGCATGAAGCCGCGCGATCCACCCGCGCTGAAGGGTCGCATGAGCGCCACAGGGATCGCATCGATCACCTGCTTGTCAACACCGATAAGGGCCATCGACCAGCTGAGCCCGTCCATCACGATGCCCATGAGGCCGCTGTTCCGGAAGATGCTGAGCGCGGCGAGCATGGCCAGCATGTATGGCAGTACGCGCAGGCCCGTGGTGAAGCCGTCCTTGGCCCCGTGAACGAAGCTGTCGAACATGTTTGTGCCCTTCTCCGTGAAGTAGCGTTCAACGAGGAAGGCATAGCCCACGATGAGGGCGATGATGACCAGGAGCATGCCGTTGCTCAGGTTGTCCGTGAAGTGGAACTTGGAAACGCCCACGAGGCCACTGATGTAGGCCATGAGCCCGCCGATGAGCGCGCTCACACCCAGTACCGCCAACATCACCGGCAGGTTGAACAGATTGATCCGCTGTTTCGCCGCGACGAGAAAGAGAGCCACCAAGGTGCCCACGAAGCTGGTGATGATGCACGGGATCATGATATCCGCCGGATTGGCGGCACCCTGCGCAGCACGATAACCGATGATGCTGGTGGGGAGGAGCGTCAGGCCTGCGGCATGGAGGCAGAGGAACATGATCTGGCTGTTCGTGGCGCGGTCCTTCTGCGGATTGTCCTCCTGCATGCTCTCCATCGCCTTCAGCCCGAACGGTGTCGCGGCACTGTCAAGTCCGAGGAAGTTGGCCGCGAAGTTCATCGTCATCAGTCCGTAGGCTGGATGATCGCGACGGAGCTCTGGGAACACACGGTGGAAGACCGGGGAGAGGAAGCGCGCCACCTTCTCCATGGCGCGGGAGTCGATCAACAGGTTGAGCAGACCACAGAAGAAGGTGAGGTAACCGATGAGTGGCAACCAAAGGTCCGTGATGGTGTTTCGACAGGTGGCGAAGAGGCCATCCGCAGGTTGGGTGCCCACGCTCGTGACCAAGGTGCCGCTCCGGCTGATGGTGTAGGTCGAGTCCCCTCTGACCACTGATCCGCTGGTGCGGATGGCCTGCAGCAGTCCACGGTCCAGAACGGCGCTCGTATCGAGTTCAGCCACCACGAGTGGCTCCCCCTGCTTGCCGTTCACAAGTGATCCCAGGCTGTACTGCCTGCCCGCCGCGAGCATGGCAAGCACGTACACGATGCTGAGCAGGAGGATGAAGGTCCAGAATCGGCTGAGCGCCATGTCCACAAAGGACATGTCCGCAGGAAGTGCCTCGGCACAAGCGACCGGTTGATGGTGA
>JAGQVR010000153.1:0-2532 GCA_020437875.1 Flavobacteriales bacterium | reverse complement strand
CAGTGGATCGTGGATGGGTCAGCCCGGCTTGCGAGCGACAAGGCCATACACCATGGGGATGCGCCCTTCCATTCCGTTGATGCGGTAAAGCCCATCGGGGCCTTTCTCACTGTTCGCAAAGCAGGCATGCGGGGAACCGTCAAGTTCCTCGAAACGCTCGATGACCAGGCCCGCCTCCATCAAGGAGGACAACACTTCCGCCAGGTCATGGTTCCAGCTGACCGATGCAATTCGATCCGGAGCCTCGCGGTCCGCATACGACCCCTGTTCGTCCTCCACGATCCTCTCACGATTGAAGTAGGAGTAGGCGACACGCGTGAACGCATTGTCGAACATCCAGACCACGGGGTGGAATTCCACGAACACGAATAGCCCTCCGGGCCGCAGGTAGTTGGCGATGTTAGCGGCCCAAGAGCGCAACTCAGGCAGCCAGCCGATGGTGCCGTAGCTGGTGAACACCACATCGAAGCTGGACTCGAAACGCTCCACGCGATCGAGCACGTTCCCGCAATGCCAATCAGCCTTAAGGCCACACCGTTCGGTCAGTTTCCGGGCTTCCTCGATGGCCGTATCGGAGATATCCAGTCCGGTGACCCTGGCGCCGTAGCGAGCCATGCTCAAGGTGTCCTGCCCGAAGTGGCATTGCAGGTGGAGCACTTCCTTCCCACTGATCGGACCAAGCAACTCCAGCTCAAGATCCGTCAGGGACCCACGACCGGCCACGAAGCCCTCCACATCGTAGAAGGTCGACGCCAGATGCAACTTGGTACGGGTGTTCCAAGCCTTGCGGTTGATCTCAAAGTCCGCCTTATGGTCGGTCATGGATCAAATGTACCCCGCAGTATGCCGCCTACTTTTGGCGCATGCTCACCGGTGGTCCTGGATCCGGGCGCATCGGCCTGAGCGACCGGTGGTGGACCTTGTTGGTCCTGTTGATCCCTGCGCTGATCAAGTGCTTGTTCCTTCGCGTGGATCAGGTGTTCGAGGCGCACACGATGGCGCTGGATCTGTTGGCATCCGGGCAGTTCGGGCACCACTACTTCGGTTCGTGGGACCGCAGCTTCCAATTCCCGGTATACACGGCGATCCTGGCGAGTATTTATGGTCTGGGTGGGGGTGGGCACCTCGCCCTTCTATTCCAGGTGGCTTGTGGAACCTTGGTGGCCTGGTTCAGCATGCGTCTTGTCCACCTCTTGCTGGAGGGTCACGTCCGGTCCCGCATGATCGGCTGGATGGCGGCCTTGCTGGTGGGGCTCGACCCCTTCCTGGGGTATTACCAGGTCCGTATGATCCACCCGTTCGCGTGGGACATGCTGCTCGCGGTCGCCCTGGTGTACATGGCCATGATCGCCGATCCGGACAGACGATGGATCATCCTTCTGTTCTTCGCCATGGGAGGGCTCGCCGTGCTGAACAGGCCCACCTTGGGTGTGTTCATGCTGCCTTTCGCCTTGCGCCAGCCGGGCTTCTTCCTTCGGCTTGACCGTTTCCCGTGGAAATTGATGCTAGTTTTCTTGCTGTTCGCGCCGATCGGGTGTTGGGTACTCCGGAACCATGCCCTTACCGGTCGCTACCAACTCACATCGGTCACGGACCAGATGATCTGGATGGGACAGCAGGAGGAGACCGAGGGTGGTGGGTACCAGGCCGATGGTACGACCTATCTGCATCTGCTGAGCATACCCGAACGCCATCGGATGTTCACACCGGACCCTGCTGAGCGATCGGAGCTGTTCAGGAACAAATGGAAGGCCGAACGCCTGGCGGAACCGGGCCTAGCCTGGCGGATGTTCGCGATGAAGCTCAAGAACTTCTGGTTGTCGCGGTCGGCCATTGGGCAGGACCATGTTGTTGGCATGCCATGGGCCATGGCCCTTTACCGGGTCCACGCGATGGTCCTGTTCGGCCTGCTCATCGTGTCGCAGTTCTTCGCCGATCGGCGTTTCCACTACATCGGCCTGTCCGTTCTGCTGCTATCATTGGCGCAATGCGCCTACTATTTCGAAACGCGGCACCGCTTGTTGGTGGACCCCATCCTGATCTCCCTTGCATTGGTGGTCATCGCACGGATCGGGGAACGAATTCCACGTCGTGAAAGGATGATCGGATAGCGACCGGTCCGGTGACCGACGGTTACCTTCGTCCCACTGATCCGATCAACATGAAACGAACCATACTGCTTTCCCTGAGCCTGCTATTGCTGTTGGGCTCCTGCGTTTCGAAGAAGAAGTACGCCGCCATTCAAGCTTCGAACGAGACCCTGAAGAACAAGCTGGAAGAATGCAACCGCGGTCTGAGCGATTGCACCAGCGCGAAAAGCGTGATGGAAGCGCGACTGGCGGAGATGCAGAACAAGAACGAGCACCTCCAGGACCAGATCGCCCAGTTGAACAACACCAACGCGGCGTTGTTGAACAACGTTGGGCAGATGGCCACGCTCAGTGCCAAGGAGGCCCAGAACCTCGAGAACTCATTGGAGCAGATCAAGGAGCAGGACCTGCGGATCCGTCGTCTGCAGGACGCCCTGACCAA
>JAGQVR010000152.1:2589-6836 GCA_020437875.1 Flavobacteriales bacterium | reverse complement strand
CCAGCGCCGCGATCTCCGCTTCGATGGCGGCCGTAACGAAGATGACCTCGGCCTGTTCGTTGGCCACCGCCGTCCTCACCCGCTCCACGTGCGCATTGCCCGTCACCGCGCTCTTCTCCTCCACGTTGCACACGTAGAGCACGGGCTTGGTGGTGAGCAGCTGGAACTCGTTCAACAGGGCAGGGTCATCGTTCGCGGTGACGACGGAACGCGCGCTCTGTCCCTTCAACAATGCCACACGGATCCGGCTCAACAGCTCATAGCGCCGCTTCGCCTCCTTCTCGCCGATCTGCGCCTGTTTCTCCACCTTCTTGATCCGTGCCTCCACGGTCTCGAGGTCCTTCAGTTGCAACTCGATGTCGATGACCTCCTTGTCACGAACCGGGTCCACGCTGCCGTCGACGTGCACCACGTTCGGGTCATCGAAACAGCGGAGCACGTGCAGGATCGCATCGCACTCGCGGATGTTGGCCAGGAACTGGTTGCCCAACCCTTCGCCCTTGCTAGCGCCCTTCACCAATCCGGCGATGTCAACGATCTCCACCGTGGTGGGTACGATGCGCTGCGGCTTCACCAGTTCGGCCAGCTTGTTCAACCGGCGGTCAGGCACCGTGATGGTGCCCACGTTCGGTTCGATCGTGCAGAACGGGAAATTGGCGGCCTGTGCCTTGGCGTTGCTCAGGCAGTTGAACAAGGTGCTCTTGCCGACGTTCGGCAGGCCCACGATCCCACATTTCAATCCCATGGTCGTTCTCGCTACCGGTCAAGGTCCGGAAAAGCGGCCGCGAAGGTAGGAGCTTCCGGAAGGTCGGCCGAGCATCAGTTCGGGGCTCTCATGGCTACCGGGCTTTTTGCGAGACCTGGAAGGAGGATGCCGTATGCAGGCGACCATGATCCGCAGATGACGCAGATGTCACAGATCGCGCCTGTCGGCGCTTCGAGCGATGGCCGCATGCGGCCCATCTGTGTCATCTGCGACATCGGTGGATGCCCCTATCCCGTGCAAACCGCTCAACAAGCTCGGGAGAAAGACTCGATCGCCTGGTCAGGGGACCCCAGCCATGGTCCGGTGGAACAGCACAAGGAACAGCCCGATGATCCAGCATACCAAGGCCACCCGCCACCACCACCTTCCTTGTCTGCTGGTCCTCGCTGTCATCCTAGCCATGCCCGCATAGGCAAAGAGCGCAAAGCACCCATAGAACAGGATCTTCCATGTGAGGTCCATGCACCCAAGCTACATGTTCCAAGAAGCCATGCCCCGAATGAGAAGCGGGCGCCTCTCCTGGCGCCCGCTTCAAGATGATCCGGCCAAAACCAGATGAACCGAATACTGCACAGACCGGTGGAAGGCCCTGATGCGTTGCCTTGCACGGGACGAACCGTTCAACGCTGGACGTCCATCCTCGACGGTCACCGGCTCCGCGGCACCCCAACGTCCGCACATTCAGGGGTTTTCAAAAGTTCTACACACGGCCCGAAGCATGGAAGCCCACAGGTCTACTTTTGGCCCGTTCCGCCCACCCTCATGAGCCATTCCCCCGCCGCTGCCACAGCCCCTGTGACGGATATCGAACAACTCGAACGCATCGCCTCCCAGATCCGCCGCGACATCGTGCGACAGGTACACGCCGTGCAAAGCGGTCACCCCGGTGGTTCGCTCGGCTGTGCGGACCTCTTCACGGCCCTGTACTTCAGCGTGATGCACCACCATCCGACACCCTGGGACATGGATGGCAAGAGGCAGGACCTCTTCTTCCTCAGCAACGGGCACATCAGTCCGGTCTTCTACAGCACCCTCGCGCGGAGCGGCTATTTCCCGGTGAAGGAATTGGCCACCTTCCGGCACATCGACTCCCGCCTCCAAGGCCACCCCACCACACACGAAGGACTTCCCGGCGTGCGTATGGCGAGCGGCTCCCTCGGCCAGGGCATGAGCGTGGCCATCGGCGCCGCTTTGAGCAAGAAGATGAACGGCGATGACCGCCTCGTCTTCAGCCTCCATGGCGACGGCGAGCTGCAGGAAGGCCAGATCTGGGAGGCCGCGCTCTTCGCTCCCGCCAAGCAGGTCGACAACCTCATCAGCATCGTGGACCTGAACGGCCGGCAGATCGATGGGGACGTGGATGATGTGCTTCCCCTTGGCGACCTCAAGGCGAAGTGGTTGGCCTTCGGTTGGGACGTGCTCGAGACCAACGGCAATGACATGGCCCTGCTGTTGAAGACGCTTGAAGAGGCGAAGAACAGGACCGGCAAGGGCCGCCCGGTGATGATCCTGATGCGGACGGAGATGGGCCAGGGCGTCGACTTCATGATGCACAGCCACGAGTGGCACGGTATCGCGCCGAACGATGAGCAGCTGAACAAGGCGCTCGCACAACTACCGGAAACGCTGGGAGATTACTGATGGAGATCCAGGTGCACGGGCAGGCGCAGGAGCAAGATCCGTTCATGCCTACTGCCCCTTGCGTTCGCACTTGGCACGCTTTTCCCGTTATAGCGGTTAACGGCATGAACATGCGACGTTCCCTGCTTGCGCTGCTCATCGGTGTCACGTCCCTCGCGGTTATGGCGCAGGACCCACGGCCACCACTCACCCGCATGTTGTTCGTGATGGACGCGAGCAACAGCATGAACGCCTTCTGGGGCAACCAGCCGAAGATCAACACGGCGCGGGAACTCCTGCTGCGCTCGTTGAAGGAGCTCGAAGGCCAGCCCGATCTGGAACTCGCGTTGCGCCTCTACGGTCACCAAACGCCCATCGCACCGGGGAAGCAGGATTGTGACGACACGCGACTCGAGGTACCCTTCAGTGCGAACAGCATGCCGGCGATACGCTCCACATTGCAGAGCGTGCGTTGCCTGGGTACCACACCGATCGCACGCTCCCTGGAACGCGCCGCGGATGACTTCCCCCCCATCACCTTCAACGACACCCGCAAGATCAGGAACATCATCATCCTCATCACCGATGGCATCGAGGCCTGCGATGAGGACCCCTGTGCGGTGAGCCGGGCACTGCAGGCCAAGGGGATCGTGCTGAAGCCCTTCGTGATCGGCGTGGGTCTGGACGAGAGCCAGAAGTACGCCCTGCAATGCGTGGGCAACTACTTCGATGCAAGCACGCCAGAGCTCTTCGAGCAGGTGCTGAAGGTGGTGGTGACACAGGCGCTCAACAGCACCACGGCACAGATCAGCCTGATGACGGCGGATGGCAAGCCCACCGAGACCGATGTGGCCGTGTCACTCTACGATCAACGTACCGGCAAGCTCATCGACCACCTGATGCACACGATGAACGACCGCGGTGTGCCCGACACCCTGCGGATCGACCCCATCTACACCTACCAGGTGGTGGCCCATACCGTGCCACCGAGCATCCGCAACGATGTGAAGGTGCGACCGGGTGTGCATACCGTGATCGCCGTGGACGCGGGTACGGGCCTGTTGAACATCCGCAGTGGCAGCGGTCCATCGGACGGCAACCTGGTGCAGGCCATCGTGCGGCGAAGCGGCGAGACCAGCACCTTGATCAGCCAGGAGGTGGGCACCACCCAACGCCTGCGCACGGGCGTGTACGACCTGGAGGTGCTCACGCTTCCGCGACTCACGATCCCCGATGTCCGGATCGACCAAGGAAGGACCACCGAGATCGCCGTGCCGCGTTCCGGTGTATTGAACGTGCTACCCTCCACTCCAGGCCCGGCCGCGATCTTCCTTAAGCGCGACGGGCACCTGGAATGGGTGGCCGACATCGAGCCGAGCGCCCTGCGTGCCCAGTTCAGGCTCCTGCCCGGAGAGTATCAGGTGATCTACCGCAGCCGCAGTGCACGTCGCACCGAACTCACCCAGCGCAAGGACGTCTCCATCGAGAGCGGCCGATCGGCCTCCATCAACTTCTGAACCCACCGCCCAAAGCCCATGAGCAGCTATCCCGTACTCGACCAGAAGGACACCCGCAGCGGCTTCGGTGCCGGACTGCTTGAACTCGGCAGGAAGAACCCCCAGGTCGTGGCCCTCTGTGCCGACCTTACCGGCTCCTTGAAGATGGACGCCTTCAAGAAGGAATTCCCGGACCGTTTCATCCAAGTGGGCATCGCCGAGGCCAACATGATGGGCATCGCGGCAGGCCTCACCATCGGCGGGCACATCCCCTACACCGGCACCTTTGCGAACTTCAGCACAGGCCGTGTGTACGACCAGGTGCGGCAGAGCATCGCCTACGCCGGCAAGAACGTGAAGATCTG
>JAGQVR010000152.1:0-2489 GCA_020437875.1 Flavobacteriales bacterium | reverse complement strand
CTCGAGGACATCGGCCTCATGCGCATGCTTCCCGGCATGACCGTGATCGTACCCTGCGACCACAACCAGACGAAACAGGCCACCATCGCGATCGCCGCACATGAGGGCCCCGTGTACCTGCGCTTCGGCCGGCCGAAATGGCCCGTCTTCATCCCTGCCGACATGCCCTTCGAGATCGGCAAGGCGCAGCGCCTGATCGAAGGCACGGATGTGAGCATCCTCGCCTGTGGTCACCTTGTGTGGCGCGCCCTCCAGGCCGCCGAGGAACTTGCGAAAGACGGCGTGAAGGCCGAGGTGATCAATGTGCACACCATCAAACCGCTCGACTCCGAAGCCATCCTTGCCTCGGCGCGCAAGACGGGTTGCGTGGTGACCTGCGAGGAACACAACCGCTTTGGAGGACTCGGGGAGGCCGTGGCCCAGGTGCTCACCACCGAGCTGCCCACGCCGCAGGAGTTCGTGGCCGTGAACGACAGCTTCGGCGAGAGCGGCACACCCGACCAGCTGCTGAAGAAGTACGGATTGGACACTCCCGACATCGTGAAAGCCGCCAAGGCCGTGATGGCCCGGAAGTGATCGCCGCGGCCGCACCGGCCGACCATCGCCTGGAATGAGCGACCTCAGCGATAGCGAACTGCTCGATCTTTTCCGGAAGGAGGAGAGCCGGAACTACGCCTTCAACTTGCTGGTGCGCCAATACCAGCAGCGGCTCTACGCCTTCATCCGCCGTATGGTCACCGATCACGACGAGGCGAAGGATGTGCTCCAGAATGTCTTCCTGAAGGCCTGGACCGGATTGAACGGATTCCGCGCGGATGCCCAATTGTACAGCTGGCTCTATCGAATCGCGCACAACGAAAGCCTGAACCACCTGCGGAAGATGCGGCGTGGCCTCTTCGTGAGCGATGAGAGCGTGATGGAGAAGCTGACCACCACGCTCGACAGCAGCGAGCACTTCAGCGGTGATGCCATCCAGCGCAAGCTTCAGCGGGCCGTGATGCGCCTGCCGGACAAGCAGCGGGCCGTGTTCACCATGAAGTACTTCGAGGGGATGAAGTACGAGACGATGAGCGAGGTGACCGGGACCAGCGTCGGTGCCCTGAAGAGCAGCTACCACATCGCCGTTAAGAAGATCGAAGAATGGCTCACCACCGATCAAACCTCCGGCGGTTGAACCCGTCCAATCGACGAACACCATGGGAACGAACGACGAACTGGACGACCTGCGCAGCGCTCCCACCCTGCGCAGCCTGAAGGGATCGGCCCCCTTCGTGGTACCGGACGGGTTCTTCGAGGCCTTCCCCCATGCCGTGCAGCAAGAGGCCCTGGCACAGGCGGCACCAAGGTCGTTCAACCCCTGGCGCAGGGTCCTTCGCCCGGCGCTGGCCGTGGGCGCGGTGGCGCTCATCGCGATCCTCGGACTGCGATGGCCGGCAAGCGCCCCCTTGGAAGAACCTGCGCCGCTCGCCGTGCAGGATTGGACGCCCGAGGACCTCGAGCGGTCCGGAGTGGACATCCGCTCCGTCCAGACCCTGCTGGGTCCCGAGGAAAGCCTGATGGACGTGATCGAGCTGCCCGATGACGATCACGCGGTGATCGCCTACCTCGAGAACGAAGACCTCCCCCTTGACCTCCTGATCGAAGAACTATGAGAACCATGATCGCACGGCTGCTCCCGGCCATCGCCATCAGCCTTTGTCTGACCAGCGTCCACGCCCAGCCGGAAGGACCGCCCTCCCCTGAACGCCTGCGTGAGATCAAGGCGCAGAAGAGCGCCTTCATCACCGCCCGTCTGGAACTCACCCCCGAGGAGGCCCAGCAGTTCTGGCCCATCTACAACGAGTTCGATGACAAGCAGGACGCCTTGCGCAAGGAGATGCGCGAGCTCTTCAAGGAGCCCGGCAGGGAAGCCGGCCTGAGCGAAACGGAAGCTGCGGCACTGTTGGAGAAAGGACTTCAGCATCGCCAGAAGGAGATCGACCTGGAGAAGAGCTACCTCGAGCGGTTCAAGAAGAGCATCGGTGCCGTGAAGACCCTTCGGCTGCGCCAGGCGGAGCACGACTTCAACCGCGAGGTGCTGCGCAAGTTCCGCGACCGCATGGAGGACCGCCGCGGGGATGATGGCCCTCCCCGCCGCCACTGATCGCGCTTCGCCACCTTTGCGTCCCGGATGGACGCCCTGCAGACCGCCTTCAGCGCACACCTGGCACAGACCAGCCCCTATCCGCTCGCCTTGGATGTGGTGGGGGCCGAGGGCTGTCACATCCACACCCGGGATGGCCGCCGCTACCTTGATCTGGTGGCCGGCCTCGCCGTGAACAATACCGGCCATCGTCATCCCCGCGTGGTGCAGGCCATCAAGGACCAGGTGGACCGCTATCTGCATGTGATCCCTTACGGGGAGTTCATCCAGGAACCGCAGGTGCGATTCGCGGAACGGCTCACCGGTGCGCTGCCTCCGGGCCTCGATAGCGTCTACTTCGTGAACA
>JAGQVR010000151.1 GCA_020437875.1 Flavobacteriales bacterium | reverse complement strand
GGCCGCTCATGCGGTAGCGGTACTGGTTCTTGGCCGGTGCGGTGTGGTCCATCACCGAGAAGCCCAGGGTGAGCATGCGGGTGTCGTACGGAAGGGTAAGCTCCCGGCCGCGGGACCCGTTGGTCCACACCCCATCCTCGGTGACGAACACCGGCAGGGGGGTGTTCATGTTCAGCACGCCAGTGATGTGGGTGGCGCTACCGCCGGGAGCACCGTTGAGCGCTGCGGGGTCAAAGACCACGCCGCCCTCCATGCCCTCGAAATGGATGCGCCCATCGGGACCCAGCGCGCTGCTGTAGCGGTTGAATTCATTGCCGGGCAATCCATCCTCGCTGGTGAAGAGCACCGAGGTCCCGGTCCGTGGATCGAAACGCACCAGGCCCACATTGGTGCTCAGGTACAGGTTCCCTTCACGGTCAGGTAGGATCCCATAGATGACGTTGTTGGGGAGCCCTTGGCGGGAGCTGTAGCGCTGGCAGGCACCCGTTCGCTTGTCCAACAAGGCCATTCCTTCACCTTCGGTGCCCACCCAGAGCAGGTTCTCCGGGTCCGTGGGGTCCGGGCAGAGCGAGAAGATCATGTTGGACGGCAGCGAGGTCGCGTCCGTTGGATCGTGCCTGTATTCCGAGAAGGTTCCTTCCGCAGGATCGAAGTGGATCAGTCCATCCACCGTGGCCATCCAGATGGTGCCGTCCGGTGCCAATGACCATTGTGCGACCGTGTAGTACTCGTGAAGGACCAGTCGCCTTGGCAGGGGATGGCGACCAGTCACCTTCCTCGTGATCGGGTCGAAGCGCACCAACTCATCATGGACATCCCAAGGGAAGTGGTCCGGTCCTACCATCACCCACAGTTCCCGGCCATGACCCGGTAGGACCCGGTGCGGCGGCTTTCCACCGATGCCCAGGTCTACTGGCACGACACGGCCATCTGGCTGGGTACACCCCAGTTCAGGCATCCGTACGTCGCCGTGGTCCATGATGCCCCAGGTGTTGCCTTGATCGTCCTTGACCGCTCCCAGCCATTCGGATCCCGCATGCTTGCACACGAAGCAGTTCCGGCGGTCCTTCGCCTGTTGGCCAAGTTCACGGCCCGGCAGGTCGGACCAGAACAACCCGAATTGGCGGTGTCCGGCCACCTCATAATGGACCACGTCGTAGCCGCGCGAGGGATCCGTCTTCCAGTTCGTGAACAACCTACTGCTCCAGGTCAACCGCAAGGCCCCCAATCCCTGGGTGCCCGCCCACAGGTTGCCCATGTCGTCCTGGCAATGGAACCGGGTCAGGAGCAGGTCCGCGTAGGCATCGTTCCCATCGGAGCGCAGGTCGAGAACGGACACCTGGCCGCTTTTCAGCGAAAGCCTGCAGCTCCGTTCGAACTTGTCCTCGTACCAGAGCATGCCTTCGCGATCCAGAGTCCCCAGGCGGTGGATCTGGTGTGCAGCAGGCAGGTGGAGCGTATCGATCGGAGAACCTGTCCGGACATCGAACGCGATCGCGAAGGCGGAGAGCAGGGCCCACATCCGATCCCGCTTGGGTTCAAGGACCAGTTGATGGCCATGGAACCGTGCGTCATGGTCCATGGTGGGTGACGGTAGCGGCAATTCGTGCTGCATGCCGCGTTCCGTACCGACAAGGACCAGGCGGTGCAAGGACCGGTCGGTCACCAGCCACAGGCCACCCTGTTGGTCGCCGGCAGCATGGGTCACCTGGGCCGGAAAGGTGAATTCCGGGTACGTGTGCGAGGGAAGTCGCATGACCGGCGGACCTGCACTGTCGGTCACGACCACGCTCAATGCCTTGTCCTCGCTCACGGTCCAGAGCTGGCCGTCCGGTCCGAGGGTCAGCACGTCGATGCCCACATAGTGCCCGGGGGTGATGCCCTCGCCATAGCGGACCGCCGTGAAGCGTTCCCGGCGCGGATCGTACCGGTCCAGACCCCTGCCCTTGATGCCCACCCACAGGTGGCCGGTACCGTCCTCCAGCAGGTGGGTCGCATGGTCGCCGCTGATGCTGGTGCTGTCCCCATCGTCATGGCGGAACACGGTCATGGTATAGCCGTCGCTGCGCGCCAGACCGTCCTTCGTGCTGAACCAGAGATGCCCCTGCCGGTCCTGCAGGATGTCGCGGACGAAGCCTTGGGGTAGCCCGTCATCGGTGGTCAGCCGGCGCAGCTCGCCGTGTTCCACGTCCACGGCCGGTTGAGACCACAACGGGGCGGGCAGCAGGAGCGGCAGGCAGGCCAGCAGGTGCGCGGGGCGGAGCATCGGTGCCGAAAAACTACGGCGATCCGGGCCTCGGACCGTCGCTTCTCATTGGATCCTATGAGAGGATGCGTCGTTGCGTCCACGATATCATTCATTCATAGGATGGACGGACATGCCGGGGCCCTCTTGCTTTGCCTACGGGACAAGATGAACCGATCCACCATGAAGAAGTTACTTCCTTTTGTGTTCGCGATGTTGGCCATGCCGGCCTTTTCCCAGGTCAGCTTCAACGGGCTGAACTACCAGGCCGTGGTGCGCGATGCCAACGGCGACCCCCTGCCCAACCAGATGGTCTCGGTGTACATCGAGTTGTACAACGGCGTGGGTGGCGGCTTCGTGAGCTATGCGGAAGAGCACTCCGTGAGCACCAATGATCAAGGCCTGATCACGCTCGTGATCGGGGAAGGTGTACCGGTGTCCACCATGAACTATGCCGATGTGGATTGGACCATGGACACCCCGTGGAGTATGGAGGTCATGATGGACGTCGCAGGTGGGACCAACTATACGGTGATGGGTTCCACGCAATTGCGCGCCGTTCCTTACGCGGAGCACGCACACACGGCGGATTCCCTCACATCAGGCCTCCATTGGGAGGTGGCGGGCACCGTGCTCAGCAACACCCATGGCGGCCCGGTACGGATCACCGGGGATGGGCAAGTGGACGGGAACGTAAACGTGAACGGATACCTGTCCCTGGGCGGTGCGCTGCTCTGGCCGGATTGGGACATCGATGCGCAGGCGGACAAGCTAGTCGTGAACGAGGGCGGGGTGGGACCGAGATTGACCATACTGGACGGTGGAAATGTGGGTGTGGGTACCACCACACCGGACACCACGCTGCATGTGGTCGGGGCGTTCAAACTGGAGGACGGCAGTCAGGGAGCCGGAAAAGTGCTTACCAGCGATGCCAATGGACTTGCGGTCTGGCAGCCCCCCACTGGTGGAGGTGGGCATTGGACGGCCAACGGGAATGACATCCACAATACGAACAGTGGAAAGGTCGGGATAGGTACAACCACACCTGGTCCGCCCTTGCACGTGTACAATACGGTCCAAGGAAGCACGGTGAGGGTTGAGAACTCAACGTCCACGGGTACGATCAACGTGCGTACGCCTGGATGTGACATGTACTACGGAGTTCTTGGAAACAAGGGCTACATAATGAATGCGAGCAATACGGACCTGGCCATAGGAACCAATGGCCTGACACGTATGACAGTGACCAGCGCCGGTGACGTGGGGCTCGGCACCACCACCCCAGGCGCTGAACTCGACATTTTTTCTCCGGACAACCTCGCGCGCATCATCATGAAGAACCCGGCCTCCACGAATGGTGCGAATTTCCGGTTGAACGGACTTGAATTGAGCATCCTGAACCGCGATGCAGGTCCCCTGTTTTTCGCTACTTCCAACTTGGAGCGGATGAGGATCACACCCAGTGGCGATGTGGGCATTGGCACGACCGCACCAGCGCATAAGCTCGACGTACGTGGGAACATGCGCTTGGGCAACGGATCCGAATTTGAACAGGACATCCATTTCTGGAGCGGGAACGGCAGCTGGCAGGTGGGTACGAACGATGCCGGGAACGGCGCCCTGAACAACCAGTTCTACATCTATGACGATGCGGTGGGGCAGTATCGGCTAACGGTACAGCGCAGCACCGGCTACGTAGGCATCGGGACCACCACCCCCCAGTCGGCACTGGCCGTGAACGGCAAGATCACCGCCAAGGAGGTGGAGGTGACCCTGGCCGGCTTCCCGGATTATGTGTTCGAGCCGGACTACGACCTGATGACCCTGGAGGAGGTCGAGGCATACATCCAGGAACACGGCCACTTGCCCCACGTACCCAGTGCCTGCGAGGTGGAGGAGAACGGGCTTGGGTTGGGCGAGATGAACAAGATCCTATTGGAGAAGGTGGAGGAGCTGACGTTGCATTTGATCGAGAAAGAGGCTGAATTGAAGCAGCTACGGGCGGATGTGGATGCGCTGCTTGGACGATGATCGAACGAACATGAATGCAGCCATGAAAAAGCCTGGACATACCCTGTTCGTTCTGCTGTTGGTGATCGCTGGACCGGCCTTGGCACAGGAGAACAGGTCCTATATCCTGGAGCATACCAATGTTGCGGAGTTGCAGCGCCTCTCCGATCAATGGAGCAGGGAATATGAGGTGAAACACGCTGAGGCATTGCGCATGGCAAGGGAGCGCGGCTGGCGGACGGATGGTCTTCAGTACATCGATGACCTGGGGAGGCCGGTCTACTTTGGGTCGGACAACTTTGTCGCTGCCACGATCACGCAAACGACGTTGCTACGGACCACTTACGGGGTCCACGGATCGGGAATGCTGATCGGGGAATGGGATGGCGGCCATCCACGGCTCACGCACCAGGATCTGAGCGGCAGAGTAACCATCGGCGACACCCCCTATTCCGAGGACAGCCATGCCACGCATGTGGCCGGCACACTGATCGGCTCACCTCCGGTTGGGTGGACAGATCTTTCCATGGGAATGGCGCCTGCTGCTCAGGCGAAATGCTATGACTGGGATAATGATAATGCGGAAATGTCAGGCGAAGCGGCCTCCCTTCTTATTTCAAACCACTCATATGGCGTAATCGGAGGATGGGATTATGAGGGTAACAGTGCTTGTGGTGGTAACAAATGGACTTGGTATGGGGGTACGTCTCAATTCATACCAGGGGGCGATGATCCGAGTTTTGGTATGTATGATGCGAAAGCCCATGCTTGGGACGAGATCTGTAGGCTTGCGCCTTTTTACCTTCCAGTGAAAGCAGCTGGTAACGACAACACGAATGACCCTGAAGTTGGCATTGACTGTGTCAGGAATGGGGTGGGTGGTTCCTTCGTGACCTATCAGACCAGCGTTCATCCCGGGGGGGACGGCTCGCAACAAAGGAATTTGACCACTAATGCCAATGCAAAGAATATACTGACCGTAGCCAACCTTCAGTCCGACCTTACCATTAATTCGAGTTCAAGCCGAGGTGGAACGGATGATGGGCGCATCAAGCCGGATATCTGTGGCATGGGTACCGACGTCTGGAGCGCTGAATCCGGGGCTGATGATGCGTATGGGGTCAAGACCGGCACCTCCATGGCATCACCGAACGTGGCCGGTTCGCTGCTGCTATTGCAGGAGTTGTACGAAAGCATGCATGGTGGTTCGGGCATATATATGCGGAGTGCCAGCTTGAAAGGTCTGGCGATCCACAATGCACAGGACCTTGGTCTGCCCGGCCCTGACTTCACCCACGGATGGGGCTTGTTGCGGGCGCAACTGATGGGAAATACGATCGCCAGGGACGTGGGGTCCGGGGGTACGCAGACCGAGCGCATTCTGGAGATCCCTGGGACGCTCGGGCATGTGTACACCTTCAATACGACGGGTGACCTCCGCGTCACGCTCTGCTATACCGATCGCGAAGGAACTGCCACGTCCACCCACAACAACCCTGCCCCGAAACTGGTGAACGACCTGGACCTTCGGGTGATCGGACCGGGTGGCACTGTGTATACGCCTTATGTAATGACCAATACACTTGGCGTGTGGTATGCTACTACCGGTGACAATGATCTGGACAATGTCGAGCAAGTGTACCGGACCGGGCTGCCAGCTGGCACGTACCAGGTGCATGTGAACGCGGAAGGAAGCCTGACCGGTACCCAACCCTATTCGCTCATCATTTCCGGACAGAAGAACTCGTGCAATTATTCGGTCTCACACGGCCCCATCGAACTTACCTCCACTACCTACAACGCCCAGAACGACATCACTTCCGAGGGGGACGTCGCTGCGGGTGGTTCGGTGACCTACAATGCCGGTGGTTCGGTATCGCTCCGGCCTGGTTTTAGTGCTCCTGCGGGTTCCAGCTTCATCGCACGCATCCAAACCTGCAACTGATCTTCCAAGGACCACACTGCACTGGGAGGCTGGTCAAGCACCAGCCTCATGCTTACCATGATGGCGTCAGCCTGAGGGCACCAGCTCACCGTCCATTTACACGACCGGCATTTCAGCCACATTTCCCGGCGGGTGCATTCGCTGGCCCATGGGTGGTTCGGGCATTGGCAAGGGCACCATACCCGGCGGCATCGTCACCCAGGGCTTCGAGTAGCCCCAGTACGGTGAAGGTGGACCGGAACGGCACACTGAAGTACACCGGTGCCGCCAACGATCGCGACCCCATCCTGCAGAACATCGGCGGCGTGGTGCCCACGACCACTCGGGCGAAGCAGTTGCCGTAGATGCTTAGACCAGCCCCTCCTGCATCGCCACCTTCACCGCGGCGGCCACCGAATCCACGTGCAGCTTCTTGTAGATGTGGGTGATGTGCGTGTTCACCGTGGGATAGCTGATGGAGCAGCGTTCGGCGATCTGCTTGTAGCTGAGGCCGTCCACGAGCAGGCCCAGGATCTCCTGCTCGCGAGGGGTCAGATGGAACTCCTGCGCCACGCCGGTCCTTCCTGAACGCACACCCACCAGCTGCAGCACCTTGCGGGCGATGGTGGGCGTCATGGGCGCACCACCCTGGTGTACTTCCTCGATGGCCGCGATCAGTCGCTCGGGCGTGGTCTGTTTCAGCAGATA
>JAGQVR010000150.1 GCA_020437875.1 Flavobacteriales bacterium | reverse complement strand
CCCGCTTGCAGTCCATCAACCCCACCCTCTGCAACGACCAGGTACCGGTGGGACAGGTCTTCCACCTGCCGCGCCTCATGGGTGAGCGGTACGTGGCCTTGCGCGATTCCATCCCCCGCACGGAAGCCGCATTGGCGCAGGACCGTGAGAAGGAGCAACGGGCGGGCGAGGAGGAATGGACGACCGTGACGGTGGAGAAGAGCATCCGCTATACGGTGCGGAGCGGCGACAACCTGAGCATGATCGCAGCGCGGCACCACGTGACGGTGAGCCAGTTGAAGAAGTGGAACGGGTTGACCAGCGACCGCATCAACGCGGGGCGCAAGCTCCTGATCAAGGTGAAGAAGCGCGAACGGATCAAGGTGAGCGAGCCGGAGCCGCAGCTGCCGGACGAGGAAGGTCCGACGAACCAGGTGCCTGCCGCCGGGGCGGACGCACATGTGCAGCAGGAGCCGACATCGGCCGCGAACAGCTTCACGACCTACACCGTGCGCTCGGGCGATTCGCTCTACACCATCGCAGAGCACTACCCCGGCATCAGCGCGCAGAACCTGATGGAGGTGAACGGCATCACGGCCAAGATCCATCCCGGGCAGACGCTTCGCATACCGCAGCCATGAGACCGGTGCACGTCCTCGCCTTTCTGCTCAGCGTATGGGCGGGCCTGGCGTTGATCGGCTGGCTGCTGCCTTCGGACCTGCGCCTCTCCGACGGCCTTGCATTGCGCATCCCCCGCGCCACGGACCTATTCGATGCCGAAGAAGAGAAGGTGGACATCAGCGACATCCTCGCGGTGGTCACGGACAGTGCCGCCACCGTGGACACCGAAGCCCTTGCGGACAGTCTGCCCGCGGCGGACACGACGACGGTGGTGGAGCCCTTCGTCTTCGACAGCACGCAGCTGCGCCCTTTGGAGGAACGCATCGCCCTGCACTACCCGAACGGCGACAAGACCGTGCTGTGGCCGATCTTCCAGAAGCTGGAGGCCGCGCGCAGTGGCAAGCAGCCCATGCGCATCATGCACTACGGCGATTCGCAGCTGGAAGGCGACCGGATCACGGCCTACCTGCGCAACAAGCTGCAGACGCAGTTCGGTGGAACGGGTCCGGGCCTGTTCCCGGTGGCGGACATCGTACCGAGCTTCAGCATCGACCGCGTGATCAGCGACAACTGGAAGCGCTACAGCGTGATGGGCCGCAAGGACCCGACCCAGCACCACGACCGTTTCGGGGCGCTGTCCTCCTTCTCGCGCTTCACGCCCATCCTGCCCGACACGGTGCCGTTGGACAGCGTGGAACAAGAGGCCACCGTGGCGCTGCGTCCGTTGCGGCGTGCTTACGGCAAGGCGCGCCAATACACGAAGGTGAAGCTCTACTTCGGCTGGCACCGCGCGCCGGTCACGATCGAAGTGCGCAACAAGGGAGAGTTGGTGAAGAGCGAAGTGGTGGATCCCGCCGACCGTCTCTTCATACGTACCTGGAGCTTTGCGAGCACGCCGGAGGACCTGTTGCTCACCTTCAAAGGCGTCGACAGTCCGGATGTGTTCGGCATCTCGTTGGAAGGCGGCACGGGCATCTGCATGGACAACATCGCCGCGCGCGGAGGGGCGGGCTATGAATTCCGCAAGGCGGACCAGGGCTTGCTGAGCGCGATGTACGCCGACCTCGACGTGGAGATGCTGATCCTTCAGTACGGCGGCAACGTGATACCGAACCTGAAGGGGCCCGAGGATGCGGAGCAGTACGGACGCTTCTTCGGCGCGCAGATCGCGCGGTTCAAGCGGATGCTGCCGGGCGTCTCCATCATCGTGATCGGTCCGAGCGACATGAGCATCAAGGAGGGCGAGCACTACGTGACGCGGCCACTACTGGAGGAGGTGCGTGATGCCATGAAGACCAACACCCTGGCCCAGGGGGCGGTGTTCTGGGACATGTACGAAGCGATGGGCGGCAGGAACAGCATGGTGAGCTGGGTGGAAGCGGATCCACCGCTGGCCGCAACGGACTACACCCACTTCAGTCCGCAGGGCGCGAAGAAGGTGGGCGAACTCTTCTACACCGCCTTGATCAACGACTTCTCCGCCTACTACGGCGCCAAGCAGTGACATGAACCGGATACTCCTCCTTCTCCTCCTGGTGCTCCCGGCGAACCTGCGCGCCCAGGAGAACCCCTTGTGGCTGCCGGACCTCAGCGTGGTGGACACCAGCGCGAACGCCCTGCGGTTCCCGGCGGGCAGGCAGGTGTGGGAAGGCTACCACCGCAAGCTGGACAAGCTGATGCTCGAAGGCACAGGCCAGGTACACATCGCCCACTTCGGCGGTTCGCACCTGCAGGCCGACATGTGGAGCATGGAATTGCGCAGTCGACTGCAACAGGCCGTACCCGGGGTGCGCGGTGGACGCGGCTTCATCTTCCCCTATGGCATGGCGAAGACCAACAACCCCTACTGGTACCTGCCGGAGTACACGGGGAAATGGACGGCGCACAAGAACCTGGAACGGATCGATGATGCACCGCTCGGCATCGCGGGATATACCGTGACCACCACGGACACGCTGACCACCTTGAAGGTGAGCTTCCGCGGCGAAGTCTACGCCGGCTACCAGTTCAACCGCGTGAAGGTGTTCCATCGCATGGACAGCAGCTACGCGGTGACAGCTTACAGCAAGGATCCAGCAGTGCACATCGAAGGCACGGAAGAACCTGACAAGGGCTACACCGAGTTCCAGTATGACCGCTACGTGGACACCTTGTACCTGCGTTTCCAACGGACGGCAGCGGACCAGCTGGGCTTCACCCTGCGTGGGATCACCCTGGAGAGCGACGATCCCGGCTTCTTCTACCACGCCAACGGGGTGAACGGTGCGAGCACCACCAGCTGGCTGCGTTGCCGCTACTTCGCCGATGAGCTCGCCGTGATCAAGCCGGACTTGGTCGTCTTCTCCATCGGCATCAACGATGCGCACGACCCCGACTTCAGCGCGGAACGCTACAAGCGGAACTACAGCGAACTGATCGCGCGGGTGCGCGCCGCCGCGCCGGAGGCCGCCATCCTGCTGACCACCAACACGGACAGCTACGTGAAGCGGCGCTACCCGAACAAGAACGGCGCGGCCGTGCGCGATGTGATGATGCAGCTGGCGGAGGAGCAGGGCTGTGCGGTCTGGGACACCTTCGGAGTGATGGGCGGCATGCACGGCATCGTGCGGTGGGAGAAGGCCGGCCTGGCGAAGAAGGACCTCGTGCACATGACCCGTCCCGGCTACACCGCACTGGGCGACCTGCTCTTCAGTGCCTTGATGGAGGCCTACGGCGAACACCTGCGAACGGCGGGTCGTTGACCGCGATGATCAGCCTCAGCGCCATAGCCGATCGGATCACCCAGGTGGACTGGGGTGGTGTGCTCGACTACGACCCGTCGTCGCCGCTCATCTTCACGCGCTTCTTCTTCTGGGGCTTCTTCACGGTGGTGATGGCGGTGCTCGCCCTGGTGTACCGGAGTCACCCGTTGCGCGTGGCCTGGCTCACGCTCGCCAGCCTCTTCTTCTACTGGAAGACCAGCGGCATCTTCGTCTGTCTCCTCTCCTTCTCCATCGCGATGGACCACTTCATCGCGAAGGCCAGCTTCCGAAGCACACAGCAGGTGCGGAAACAGCTCTGGCTGGCCCTGAGCATCACGGTGAACCTGCTGCTTCTGTGCTATTTCAAGTACGCGCACTTCGTGGTGGACAACATCAACGCCACCTTCGGCACCTCCTTCGAGGCGGTGAACTACTTCGCCCGCATCGCCAACGCGGCATGGGACGCGCACTTCATCGAGAACAAGGTGTTGTTGCCGGTGGGGATCAGCTTCTACACCTTCCACTGCATCAGCTACCAGGTGGACGTGTACCGCGGCCATGTGCAGCCGGTGCGCAACGTGCTCGACTTCGCCTTCTACGTGAGCTTCTTCCCGGCGCTGGTCGCCGGTCCGATCATCCGTGCTTCCGTCTTCCTGCCGCAGATGGCGAAGGCGTACAGTGTCACCCGCACGCAGTTCGGTCTGGCCATCTTCTGGATCATCAACGGGTTGATGAAGAAGATGCTGATCGGCGACTACATCGCTGTGAACTTCATCGACCGGGTCTTCGCCGACCCGATGCGCTTCACGGGCTTCGAGAACCTGATGGCGGCGATCGCCTATTCGCTGCAGGTGTACGCCGACTTCAGCGGCTACACGGACATCGCCATCGGCCTGTCGCTGCTGCTGGGGTATACGCTGCCCGCGAACTTCAACAGCCCCTACAAGGCGCGCAGCACGGCCGAGTTCTGGAAGCGCTGGCACATCAGCCTGAGCACCTGGCTGCGCGACTACCTCTACATCCCCATGGGCGGCAACCGCGGTGGCTCGCTCTTCTCGTGGATCATGACGGCCGTGGTGCTGGCGGTGATCGTGCTGCTCACCGGCGACCTGACCCTGCCCTTCGTATTCCTGATGATCGGCGCGGCCTTCTGGCTGATCGCCTATTTCTGGCCACCCTTCCGCAACATGATCACCACCAACATCAATCTGATGCTCACGATGCTGATCGGTGGGCTCTGGCACGGGGCCAGCTGGATGTTCGTGATCTGGGGCGGCCTGAACGGCATCGGGCTCCTGGTGTACAAGGGTTGGGCGCGCATCAGTCCGTGGAACAAGAGCGAGCATTGGTTCGCGCGGTTCCAAGCCATCACCATCACCTTCCTCTTCATCACCTTCACGCGCTTCTGGTTCCGCAGTCCCACGCTCGAAGGGGTGAACCTGATGCTCGGGCGGATCGGGGGCGACTTCGGCTGGCACCTGATCGGCGATGTGCTCTGGGGCTTCCGCAGTGTCTTCCTGCTCACCTTGCTCGGCTTCGTGGTGCACTGGCTTCCGGAGTCGACCAAGGAATGGTACCGCACCCGCTTCGCTTCGCTACCGCCCTGGGGGCTGGCCCTTGCATCCATCGCGGCCGTGGTGGTGGTGTACCAGGCGATGACCGCCGATGCCGTGGCTTTCATCTACTTCCAGTTCTAGGAACCTGTAAGAACAGGGCATCCGTCGAGGTCCGGCCGATAATGAGCACTTTTGCCGCTGTACGGCGGGTGCTCGGCCCCTTCGTGCCCCCGAACGATGGACGCGTACCAGATCCTCATCCTGCTCTGCGGCCTCGTTGTCTTCAGTTACCTCTTCGATCTGGTGGCAAAGCACGCCCGGGTGCCGGCTGTCATCCTCCTGCTGGGCTTGGGAATGGCGCTGCGCTATGCAGCGGACCGCGTGGGCATGGTGATACCGAACCCCGGCCCCTTGTTGCCCGCCCTCGGGACCATGGGACTCATCATGATCGTGTTCGAAGGTGCGCTGGAGCTCACGGTGGATCATTCACAGAACCGGTTGATCAGGAAGGCGTTCACGAGCGCCTTGGCCACCTTGCTGCTCACCACCGGCATACTTGCCGTGCTGGCCCATTACTACCTCGGTGCACCGTGGCTGGCAGCGTTCGCGAACGCCGTTCCCTTCGCGGTGATCAGCTCTGCGGTCGCGATCCCATCGGTCGCCGACATGAGCAAGGGTGGCAAGGAGTTCATCGTCTTCGAGTCCACCTTTTCGGACATCCTGGCCATCATCCTGTTCAACTTCGTGACCGCCTATTCGATCACGGGCAGCCAGGCTTTCACCGGCCTCGGCTTCGGTCTGCTCGGCGTGCTGGTCCTCAGTGCGGTCTTCTCCATGCTGCTGCTCCTGCTCATGGGTCGGTTGAACCACCATGTGAAGTCCTTCCTCATCATCGCCATCCTGGTATTGGTCTATGCCGTGGGCAAGCAGCTCCACCTCTCGACCCTGCTCGTGGTGCTGGCCTTCGGCATCTTCCTGGCCAACGCGGACCGCATACCGTGGGACTGGTTCAAACAACGATTCCTCTACGCCACCTTCAACAAGGACCTGGAGCTGCTGCATTCGCTCTCGCGTGAAAGCGCCTTCCTCATCCGCACCTTCTTCTTCATCCTCTTCGGCTTCACCCTGGACCCGGCCGATGCGTTGCATCCCCGGTTGTTGATACCGGCCGTGGCGCTCCTGGCCACCATCTACATCGTCCGCCTGATCTGGATGCGTGCCGTGGTCCGGATGAACGATCACCCGCTCACCTTGATCGCACCCCGCGGCCTCATCACCATCCTGCTCTACCTCTCGCTACCGGAGAACCTCAAGCTCGACATGGTCGGACCAGGCATCCTCTTCATCGTGGTGATCGCGACGACCTTGATCATGGCCATCGGCCTGGCGCTGAGCAAGCGGGAGAAGGCCTGACCGGGCAGGTTACCTTTCGCGGGCATCATGGCCGTGCACAAGTCCGGTGATACGAGCGAAATACGGGGCACCATCCTCTTCGATGGGGTCTGCAACCTGTGCAACGGCTTCGTGCAATGGATCATCGCCCGCGACCCGGAGGCCAGGTTCCGCTTCGGCACCTTGCAGAGCGCCGCAGCGCAGGAACTCGTGAAGGGCGTTCAGGCAGGGCCGCTGGACATGGGCACGGTGCTGTACGTGACGGATGGCCGCGTGCTCGAGCGCTCCACCGCCACGCTCACCATCCTCAAGGACCTCGGTGGACCCTGGAGCCTGCTCCATCTCTTCATCATCGTGCCGCGCTTCATCCGCGATGCGGTGTACCGCTGGGTGGCCCGCAACCGTTACAAGTGGTACGGACAGCGCCCCAGCTGCATGGTACCAACGCCGGATCTGCGCAGCCGTTTCATTGATCGGTAGATCGTGGTCGTCAGTTGAGGGGACCCAGGAACCGACAACTGAGAACGAACCACCCATCTTTGCAGCCTTGAGAACCTCATGGGCATGCCATGGGGCGACAGCAACAGTATGAGAACACACCTGGTTACCGGCGGTTGTGGCT
>JAGQVR010000149.1 GCA_020437875.1 Flavobacteriales bacterium | reverse complement strand
GGCGATCCCTTCATGGAAAAGCTACTGCTCGAGGCTTCCCTGGAGCTCGCCGGGACCGATGCCATCATCGGTATGCAGGACATGGGTGCTGCTGGGATCACCTGTAGTACCAGCGAGATGAGCGCCAAGGGCGAATGCGGGATGGATATCCAGTTGGACAAGGTGCCCACGCGCCAACCCGGCATGCGGGCCTGGGAGATCCTCCTCAGCGAAAGCCAGGAACGCATGCTCGTGGTGGTGAAGAAGGGCCGCGAAGCCGAGGTGCAGGCCATCTTCGACAAGTGGGACCTGAACTGTGTGCGCATCGGTACCGTGACCAAGGGAGGTACGCTCCGGTACTTCCAAGGGGAAGAGCTGATAGCCGAAGTACCCGCCGAGAGCCTGGTGCTCGGTGGTGGTGCCCCGGTGTACGAGCGTGAGGTGAAGGAACCCGCGTACATCAAGGAGAACGCGAAGTTCAAGACAGATGATGTGGACGAACCCGACGACCTGCGCCGCGTGGCCTACGACCTGCTTGCCAGTCCGAACATCGCGAGCAAGCGCTGGGTGAGCGAGCAGTACGATACCATGGTGCGCACCAACAACATGAGCACCAATGCCCCCAGCGATGCAGGCCTGGTGCTGGTGAAGGAGACCGGCAAGGGCCTCGCGGTGACCGTTGATTGCAATGGGCGGTATGTGCATGCCGACCCGTACAAGGGTGCCATGATCGCGGTGAGCGAGGCTGCACGCAACATCGCCTGCACGGGTGGCGAACCCTGCGGCGTCACCAACTGCCTCAACTTCGGCAACCCTTACGACCCGGAGGTCTACTGGCAGTTCGCACAGGCGATCAAGGGCATGGGCGATGCCTGTCGCGCCTTCGATACGCCCGTCACGGGTGGCAACGTGAGCTTCTACAACCATACGGTCACGGAGAAGAAGAACATCCCCGTGTTCCCGACGCCGACGATCGGCATGGTCGGCATCGTTCCGGACCTCACCAGGCGCATGAGCCTCGACTTCAAGCAGAAGGGCGACCTCATCTACCTGGTCGGTCAGAGCACCGAGGACATCGCCTGCAGTGAATACCTCTCGCGCATCCACCGCATCGATCGCAGTCCGGCCCCCTACTTCGACATCGAGGAGGAGCGTCGCCTGCACACCATGCTGCTCATCCTGATCCGCAAGGGCGTGATCAATGCCGCGCATGACGTGAGCGACGGAGGCCTGTGGACCACGCTCGTTGAAATGGGCCTGCCGCGCGGGCTCGGCTTCGATGTCATCACGGATAGCGAGATCCGCGAGGATGCCTTCCTCTTCGGCGAAGGACAGGGCAGGGCGGTGGTTTCCGTGAGCGATGAGCAGGAGACGCCGTTCCTGGACCTGATGCAGGCCAGTCGTGTTCCCTTCATCCTGCTCGGTCACGTGACCAAAGGCAAGCTGATGGTGGATGATGCGCCTTTCGGGATGATCGAGGATGCGCGCAAGGTGTATGAAGAGGCCATCCCCAAGGCCATGGCCCAGCAGTGATCGTACCATTCGAATAGAACAGATGCCCCAACCAACATTCCACGGCCCCCTGCCCGCAGTCGGGACCGTTGCACCCACCCTGCGATACGTCAACAGTGAACGTCAGGAGAAGAGCCTGGCCGACCACAAGGGTGAAGTGGTCGTTCTTACCGCCTTCCCCAGTGTGGATACCAAGGTGTGCGCCTTGCAGACGCGTACGTTCAACAAGCAGGTCGCCGATACCGGTGCGCGCGTGCTCACCATCTCCATGGACCTGCCCTTCGCCCTCAACCGCTTCTGCGCCGCGGAAGGGATCGCCAACGTGGAAGCCGGCAGCGACTTCCGCTACCGCGATGCAGCACAGGTCTGGGGCGCTGGCATCGCCGAAGGTGCCATGGCAGGAACCCTCGGCCGCATCACATGGGTGATCGACAAGGAAGGGGTGATCCGCTACCTCGAAGTGACCCCTGAACTGGGGGCGGAGCCGGATTACGAGGCCGCGCTCAACGCGGCCAGGAGCCTGCTCTGATCACGCCACCTGCGCAGTATGCCTGCGGGAGAGGTAGCTGTTGAACAGGAGCAGCAGACCTCCGCTCATCACCGCCATCAAGGTCCATTTGGAACCGAGGAGGGCGAGCATGTCGGATGGCATGTTGAACACGGGTGCCGTGGCGTCCGTGGCGGCCTCGGGTGCGATCAGGATGTAGAGCGAGAGCGTGAGGAGAACGATCCCGGTCCCGATCAATACGGTCTTGGGGATCAAGCTCCTTACTCGGGTCGGCCTGGCTTGCGTCGCCATGATGCGCGCCATGATGCGTGCGTCCACTCCCGAGGGTGCATCCACGGTCCCATGGGCAGCGAACAGGGCCCGAAGGGCTTCGTCCGCCTCGCTGTCGGTCAGCTTTCGATGAGGGTCCATGCTTCTTCTTTGAGTTCGTTCTGCAGCAGTTCCAACAAGCGCTTTCGAAGGCGATGCAGTTTCACCTTCACATTGGACGCGCTCGATCCGGTCACCGTTACGATCTCCTCGATGCTCAGTTCGTCCAGATAGAACAGGCTGATGAGCGCGGCATCCTCGGGTGGAAGCCGGTCCAGGGCCTTGTTCAAGGCAGCACGGCGATCGCTCTGCTCCAAGCCATGTGCAGAGGTGGAGATGGGGCCACCGGCCATCACCTGCTCGATGGGGATGGTCGGGGTGCCGTGCTTGCGCAGCTGTGAGATCGCGGTGCGGTAGGCGATGCTGTACAACCAGGTGCTGAACCGGCTCGTGCCCTTGAACCGGTCGAGGTGCTGGTAGGCCTTCACGAAGCTGTCCTGGGTGGCTTCCTCCGCCTCTTCCGTGTTCTTCAGGGTCCGGAAGCAGATCGTGTGGACCATGTGCTTGTATTGCTGGACAAGCCACGCGAACGCATGGGGATCCCCGCGCAGGGTGGCTGTTATGGCCGCTTGCTCGTTCACCTGATCGTGCATGGGACGCGATCAGCATCATCCCGGTTACGAAGCTGGGTATATCCCGGGGATGAGCCACCCGATTGTGGTGTTTGTAACCACCTCGTCGTTACCGGCGTCGAATGCCATACACAACCAATGCCCCCAAGCACCATGGATAAGCAGGTCCTCATTCCCGTGTCGCTCTTCGCGATGATCTTCGGCTGCCTTTACATCATCGTCATGGCCTGGCACCGGCAACGGATGGCCATGATCGAGAAAGGTCTTACCCGTGGTGATCTAGAGAAGGGGCGGAGGGGGAGTTCAGCGCTCGCCGTCGGCCTCACCAGCCTTGGGGCCGGCATCGGCCTTGCCATCGGTTGGTCCGTGGACAGGTTGATCAATGGTGCGATGTGGGGGGATAACCCATTGCCGTACTTCATCAGCGTGCTCATCTGTGGCGGTCTGGCCCTGGTGTATTACCACCGCACCATCCAGGACGTGAAGCAGTGAGCCTGACCCCGGTACGGTGCCACACTGTTCCTTTGCGCTTAGATGCGCATTCTCCGTACCCTTCTCCGCTGGTCTGGCGCCCTCGCCCTCTGGACCGTCGTGGTCAGCGTGCTCTGGGTCGGCCTTCTTGGCATCGTGGATCCACCGGTCACCTGGGTCATGGCCCAGCAGGCACGTGAACAGAAGCAGTTCAGCCGGATACAGGCCGATCTGGATGAGATCTCACGGCAACTGCCCCTGAGCATCATCGCCTCGGAGGATCAGCGCTTCATGACACACAATGGCTTCTCATGGGAGGCCATGCGCAAAGCCTTCGAGAAGAACAAGAAGGCGAAGCGGATCAAGGGGGGGAGCACCATCAGTCAGCAGACCGCGAAGAACGTGTTCCTCTGGCCGGGACGGAACTACCTGCGGAAAGGGCTCGAAGCCTGGTTCACGGTGCTTATGGAAGCGATGTGGTCCAAGGAGCGGATCCTGGAGGTCTACCTCAACGTGGCGGAGATGGGCAAAGGGGTCTTCGGTGCGGAAGCCGCCGCACAACGATGTTTCAGCCGGCATGCCTCCAAGCTCACCCGGGAACAGGCGGCCCTGATCACAGCCACACTTCCCGCACCACGTCGCTTCAGTTGTTCGAGCCCTTCCGCCTATATCCGCGGACGCCAGCAGTGGGTGCTGCGTCAGATGTACAACGTGGGTGATGTCCTCGATCCGGAAGTGCTGGCCAGACGAAAGGAGAAGCTGGAAAAGGAGATGGAGCGGAAGAAGGCCCGGGAAGCACGCGCGAAACGCCGATCGGACAAATCCTGAGCACCTATTTCGCCGGGTCCATGTGGATCTCCACCTGCGTGGGATAGGCGAACGACAAGCCAGCTGCTGAGAAGCGCCGCATCAATTCGATGTGGATCGTGTTCTGTGTCTCGAATATGTCCGCGCTCTTCCGGATGTAGTAGATGAACAGGATGTTCAGCGAGAAGTCCTTGAAGGCGGTGAAGCTCACCAGCCGTTCCTGTTCCAGCCGGTCCTGGTGGTCATCAACCAGCTTGTTGAGCAGGGCGATCGCCTCCTCCATCTTCGCCGGTGGGGTCTCATAGATCACACCCAGCTCATGTCGGACCCGGCGCGAAGGTTCCGCCGTCACGTTCTCAAGTATCGTGTCGGTGAACTTGATGTTCGGCACCACCATGATCGGGCCTTCCAGCGTTCGGATCCGCGTACTTCTTATCCCGACCTCCAGCACCGTCCCGTCGTACCCGTCAAGCCGCACGCGGTCACCCACCCGGAAGGGCTTGTCCGTGAACACCGTGATCCCGCCGAAGATGTTCGCCAACGTGTCCTTCGCTGCCATCGCGAGAGCCAGGCCTCCGATCCCGATACCCGCCAGAAGGGCGCCGACATCGTATCCGGCGTTGTTCAAGGCCACCACGAAGCCCAGGCCCCACAGCAGGATCTTGATGGAACTGCGCACCGCGGGCAGGAACTGCTTCTGTTCCGGTTCGTGCTCCCTGTCGTTCCGGTTGCGCAGCAGGGCGCCGATCAGGGTGTCCACCACGCGGGCGATGGCCCAGGTCACCGCCAGGGCGATCGCCACATGGAAGATCCGCTCCATCCATTTGTCGATGTGCCCGGGGATGGTCAGGCGCTGGTATCCGAGAATGAAGGACACCACGGTCACCAGCGTGACGAGCGGACGGCGCAGGGTGCGCACCAGTTCATCATCCACCTGATTGGTCGTGCGGGCCGCCATCCGACTGAAGACCGTGCCAGCCAGCCAGGACAAGCCTTTGCCGATGAGCCAGCCCACGACCAGGACCAAGGCAGCATCGAACCATTGCCCCGGCAGATTGCCCAGTATCCGTTCCTTTTCCGCCCAGTCGATCATGCGCCTACTTTTGAATGCGTGCCTTCAACGGCGTACGTGCCAAAACTAACGGCCAACGATGGGAGCAGAACAGATGAGCGAGGAACGGACCGTTGTGGTGACAGGGGCGGGGAAGGGGATCGGGGCGGCTACGGTCAAGGCGCTGCTTGCCAGGTCGGGGGTCAAGGTGGTCGCCGTTTCACGAGACCTGTCGGAACTGGCGCGGTCCATCGACGACATGTCCGCCTTGAGGCTTGTTGAACTGGACCTGCGGGCGCCTGACGCGGCAACTGAACTTGTCCAAAAGGTGGGGCAGCACCGCATCCATGCGCTCATCCACAACGCGGGCATCCTGCACAAGACGGAAATGGGAACGCATGCCCGGCAGCGGTTGGAGGAGCTCTATCTCACCAATGTCATCGCTCCCCTGGAACTGTCCCAAGCGCTGGCACCATGCCTTGCGGGTGATCCGGCCGGCCATATCGTGCATATCGGCAGCATGGGTGGCTTCCAGGATTCGGTGAAGTTCCCGGGCCTCGTGGCCTATAGTGCGAGTAAGGCGGCTTTGGCGTGCATGGCCCAATGTCTGGCGGAGGAGTTCAAGGAGCAGGGCATCCGGAGCAACTGTCTGGCCATCGGGTCGGTGGATACGGCCATGTTGCGGGCGGCATTTCCGGGATTCAGGGCAGGAACCACGCCGGAGGCCATGGGAGCCTATATCGCTGAATTTGCCTTGAGTGGACATAATCTCTTCAACGGCAAGGTGTTACCTGTGGCAACGACGACCCCCTGAGGGGGGCGGGTGAAATTTTTCTTGTCTTGGTGTTGCATCTGTGGAAACTCTCCCTACATTTGCAGCCGCTTTCGGAAAAACGTTCTTTGAAGCGCCCTCGGAACGAGGAGGAAAAGTGGGGTCGGGCAAGAGGAGTTGAAAAGATTTTTCAACAAGCGCTTGCAGGTAAATCCGAAGACACTACTTTTGCCGTCCCTCTCGCGGAAACGTCCGCAGTACGAGAGTGTGAAAGACTGAACAAGCTGGAACGGGCCTCGGCCCAGACCATACAGTTCTTTGACTTATTGTCCAATCTGAGAACAGCAGGTGTCCTTGATGATCTGAGGATCAACATGAGAGACCTCGTCAAGAACCAGATCGAACGAACATTTACAATGGAGAGTTTGATCCTGGCTCAGGATGAACGCTAGCGGCAGGCTTAACACATGCAAGTCGAGGGGTAACAGGGGAGCTTGCTCCCGCTGACGACCGGCGCACGGGTGCGTAACACGTATGCAACTTGCCCTATACTGGGGAATAGCCCGGAGAAATCCGGATTAATGCCCCATACCACGGGAGATGGCATCTTCCTCCGTTGAAAGCTCCGGCGGTATAGGATAGGCATGCGGCCGATTAGCTAGTAGGTGAGGTAATGGCTCACCTAGGCTACGATCGGTAGGGGGCCTGAGAGGGTTATCCCCCACACTGGTACTGAGACACGGACCAGACTCCTACGGGAGGCAGCAGTGAGGAATATTGCGCAATGGAGGCAACTCTGACGCAGCCATGCCGCGTGCAGGATGACTGCCCTACGGGTTGTAAACTGCTTTTATATAGGAAGAAACCCCTTTACGTGTAGAGG
>JAGQVR010000014.1 GCA_020437875.1 Flavobacteriales bacterium | reverse complement strand
CATGACCGGGACCTCAGTTGGCTCTCATTCAACAAACGCGTGCTGCAAGAGGCGAAGGACCCGAGCGTTCCCCTGCTGGAGCGCGTGAAGTTCCTCGCCATCTACTCGAGCAACCTGGATGAGTTCTACCGTGTGCGCGTGGCCTCGTTGCGGAGCCTCGCCGGACTGAAGAAGGTGGACCGGACCGCCTTGGAGGTGACCCCGGAGAAGCGTGTGGACCGGATCAACCGAAAGGCCTTGGAACAGCAGGAGCGGTTCGGGAAGCTCTACCGGGAGGTCCTGCTGCCCGCACTGGCCCGGGAAGGCATCCATTTCCTGAACCCACAGAAGCTGTCGCGCAAGCAGGCCGAGCACATCCGGCATCATTTCACGCGGAACGTGGCGCCCTTGCTGCACACGGCCACCGTGCGTGCAGGGAATGCTCCGTTCATCGAGGACCGCAAACTCTACTTCGCCTGTCGCCTGCGATCGAAGAAGGGCACCAAACAACGCTTGGTGTTGGTGAACATCCCCAGCGATGAGCTCGGACGATTCCTCGTCCTACCCTCCCGCCGCGGTCGCACGGACCTGATCTATCTCGACGATGTGATGCGGCTCTGCCTGGCGGACCTGTTCACCGGATCCAAGTTGGTCGAATGCCACGCCATCAAATTGTCCCGGGATGCCGAACTACACCTCGACGAGGAGTACGCGGGGAACGTGAAGGACAAGGTGCGGAAGAGCCTGCGCAAACGAAGAATGGGCGTACCCGCCCGGTTCCTGTACGACCGCAGCATGCCTTCGGCCACCCTGCGCGCCCTGCGTGGGTTGCTCGGCCTCTCGAAGCAGGACCTGGTGGCCGGCGGACGTTATCACAACTTCAGCGACCTGATGAAGGTGCCGATCACCGGACGCCGTGAGTTGCGCGACCCACCGTTGAGGCCCGTACCCGACCCGGTGACACGCGATGGCGCCGCCACCTTCAATGCGGTTCGACGGTCGGATGTGTTGTGGCATTTCCCCTATCACGACTTCGGCAATGTGGTCCGTTGGCTGCAACACGCTGCGCGCGATCGGAGCGTACGCCACATCGCCATCACCCTGTATCGCGTAGCCGAAGGATCGGAGGTCTGCACGGCCCTGCTTGACGCCCTGCGACGTGGGAAGCGGGTGACCGTGTTCGTGGAGGTGCAGGCCCGGTTCGATGAGCGCAGCAACCTGTACTGGGGAGAGGCACTTGAGAAGGCGGGTGCACGGGTGCTGTACAGTTACGAGAACCTGAAGGTGCATTGCAAGCTGTGCATGATCGAACGCGTCGAGGGCCGCCGGACGGTCCGGTACGCCTACCTCGGCACAGGCAATTTCAACGAACGGACCTCCCGGATCTACACCGACATGGCCTTGCTCACGGCCAGGCCGTCCGTCACGCGTGAGGTGGCCGAGGTCTTCGCCCACCTGGCCGACCGCCGACACCGACCGGTGCTGGCACAGCTGTTGATGGCGCCGCTGAACCTGCGCGGCAGCCTGGAGTTGCTGATCGACAAGGAGATCGAGAACGCCCGCACCGGCAGACCCTCCGGTATCCTGTTGAAGCTGAACAGCCTGGAGGACCGCACCTTGATCCGCAAACTCTATGACGCCAGCAATGCCGGGGTACCCGTGCGGTTGATCATACGCGGTATCTGCTGCCTGGTGCCCGGGGTGGAAGAACTGAGCAGCCGGATCGAAGCGATCAGCATCGTGGACCGCTTCCTGGAGCACACCCGTGTTTATGCCTTCTCCAACGGTGGTAAATGGTCGGTCCACCTGTCCTCCGCGGATTGGATGGGACGCAACCTGGATCGGCGGATCGAGGTGGCGTTCCCGGTCACCGATCCGGTTGTGCGACAACGCATCCTCGACCTAATGGAGATCCAATGGGCGGACCGGGTGAAGGCCCGGACGATCAACGCCCAACAAACCAATCCCTATCGGGACAGGGTGCGGAGCAGGATACGCACGCGCACCCAGCCGGCAACGTACCGGTACCTGCTGGATCAGGCGGGGAAGAAGAAGGAACGCTAGTGGTCGTTCGGCAGGAATGGAAAGGAGGGGAGAGCTGCCCTACCCTGAAATCCCCTAGCAGGTCCTGGTGTTCCGAATACCTGCCCTCCACGCTCCCTCCATTGCCTATCGAACGACAAGAGATCGTGTCAACTTCGCAGGCCCACAGCGGAAGGATCAAAAGGCATCCTTCGAACGATCGGGGCAAAGATGGACCGTCCATGGGCCGACCGTGCCAGGTCGTATAAACGGCTTATCAACAGGGTTTTACACCGATCGGAGGGCGCCACGAGTTCATCGGTGCGGGGCGACGTTCCATCGCGCCCATTCCTGCCCTCAACGAAAAAAGGCGGCCCTGCGGACCGCCTTTCGTGGAGAATACCGGAGTCGAACCGGTGACCTCTTGCATGCCATGCAAGCGCTCTAGCCAGCTGAGCTAATTCCCCATTATGTCAAACTCGAACCGGTGACCTTCCCGTCATTGCGGGACGCTCCCACCAGCTGAGCTAATTCCCCAAGATGCCAACCCGTTCGGCGAACGGGAGCGCAAATGTAGCAAAACCCGGTTCGCGCCCACCTTTGCAACATGCCTTTACCCGGATCCCTCATCGAACGCCTGGCAAAGCACCTGAGCGACCACCTGGAACGACCGGTCGATGTTGAGCACGAGGTCGCTGTCGGAGGCGGAAGCATCAACGATGCCTATCGCCTGGAAACGAACGAGGGTCGCTTCTTCGTGAAGGTGAACCACGCCGATCGTTTCCCGAGCCTGTTCGAGGCGGAGGCGGATGGTCTGCACCGGCTCGGACTGGCCTCGGCCATCAGGGTGCCCCGTGTGATCGCCGTGGGCGAGGACCACGATGACAGCTACCTCCTGCTGGAGTGGGTCGCGAGCGAACCCAAGACCCCTGCGTTCTGGCAGGACTTCGGGCGATCGCTGGCGGCCTTGCATCGGCACACAGCAACCGCCTTCGGCCTCGAGCGCGATAACTACATCGGTACGCTGGTCCAGAGGAACACCGAACACCCGAACTGGACCGAGTTCTTCGTGCAATGCCGGCTTGAACCCATGGTGGTCAAGGCACGCGACCGGGGACGGCTGGGAGGAGGTGATGTCCTGCGCTTCGAACGGCTTTACGCCCAGCTCGAGGCGCTCTTCCCGCATGAAGCACCCGCACTGCTACACGGTGACCTGTGGAACGGCAACTTCATGTGCGGTATCGAAGCGGCTCCGGTGCTGATCGATCCGGCCGTGTACCATGGACACCGTGAAATGGACATCGCCATGAGCACGCTCTTCGGGGGCTTCGATCCAGGTTTCATCGCCGCATACGATGATGCCTGGCCGCTCGAGCAAGGTTGGAGGGAGCGCGTTGATCTCTGCAACCTCTACCCGCTCCTTGTTCATGTGAACCTGTTCGGTGGCGGCTATGTGCAACAGGTGCAGGCGGTCCTGAAGCGATTCACCTGATCACCGCAGGACAAGCCGTTCGACTTGAAGTGGCCCGGTCGCATCGGAGGCGACGAGCACGTACAAGCCACGTTGGAGGCCGGCCAGTCCTTCCACTTCCGCTCCCGGCGGCCATCGCATCACCTCCCGACCTGTCGCATCATGAAGTACGAGTGAGGTGATGCCTTCAGGCAGCCCGGTCAGGCTGATCCGATCCGTGGCCGGATTCGGACTGATCGTAAGCCTTCCCGAGGAGAGCCATCCTTCCACCGCGGCGATGGGCCCCCAGTGATAGGAGCCATCCATGTCGACCTGCTTCAACTTGTAGTAGCTCGTTCCGTGGGAGACGTTCTGATCCCGGTGCGTGTAGTTCATCACCTGCTGAACCGTTCCGGCGCCGACCGACCAGCCTACTTCTTCGAAGGCATCCTCCCCTTCCATCATACGCCACAGCTCGAACCCTGCATTGTCGTGCTCCGTGACGGTGGTCCATCTCAGGATCACCTCCTGCACGCTGGTGCGTTCCGCCGTGAAGTCCACAAGCTCCACAGGAAGCGGTGCTCCCATGTCCGTGATGTACAACTCCCCATCGTCCGAGATGATCGCTGTATGGCCGAAGGTCCCACCATTCGCCGATATCCGAGGTTCGGCCGCCGGTGCAGCGGGATAGGTGGGAGTCCACACACTTCCCTCGGGATCGTTCATGAGATCACAATCCTCCAATGGTCCGGCGTAGTGGGCTACACCGACATCCGCCTCCACCAGGACGAGCGGATCAGCCGCCACCAGGGCGGCGAACTCCGCCCCTGTGTGGAAGAGCCTGATCGTGGAGGCGCCCGTGAACGGGAGCGAAGTGGTCAGGTGCCAGTTCCGATCCAGATAATACCGTCCGGTGGGACCCTGCCGTATGGCTCCGTTGTTGATGTAGACCTCGAGTTCGACCGTACCCAGGTTCTGGCCGTTGTCATTGAACCTTGCCAACACCTTGCGATCGTGATAGATGTACTGGTCAAGCCCTGATCCAGTACTTGTGATCGGGTCCGCCGCGACGCATAGATCGAGCTGTTCATTCCATAGCTCAGGGGTGAACTCGTATGCACCGATGTCCGGGGTGGATGGATCTCTCGGGTTGCCTTCAATATCCGTCGTCACCATGGTCTCAACTACGGCCCCAGCATCAGCATGCATGGAACAGGTATGCAGGTCGGCAAGCGGATCGAGATATTGGTCCTCGGTGAAGGAACTGTTCACGTCCATGCCGGTAGCGCCGCTCAATGCTGCGACCGTGGTATGGGTCGTACCTCCCCAGTCCACGCTCGTAGGAGCTGTGGCGCTATGGTAGATGTTGCGGTCCGAAGCGGATACGCGTCCGGCGCTCAAGCGCACCGTGATCGGGTTGGTGTTGTCCCGGAAGATGTTGTTCCTCAACACGAGCCCTGTTCCAGCCCCGATGCCCACGAGGGCATAATTGCCACCGGAGATCGAATTGTTCAGCACGTGTATGTTCGAGGTCATGGAGGGCAGGTTCAAGCCAGCCCCATTGGTGCTGATGAAGGAATTGTTCACCACAAGGCTGGGCTGCGCGAGCGGGGAAACAAGACTCTGAATGGTGAGACATGCGGTCCATGAGATCACGCGATTGCGACGGACCTCGACCGTGCCCGTGCCGCCGGTGATCTCCATCGCAGCGTAATTGGTGCTGTTCATACCGATCAGCTCATTGCCCATGATCGAGGAAGGCGCATTCCCTGTGTCTGCAAGACGGATGCCTTGGGCGCAGTCCACAAGAACGTTGCCCACTATCTGCACCTCCTCGTCATTCCCGCCGCAATCGATCCGCACGGAGGTGAAGCCACCCTCAAGGCGACAATCGATCAACTCCACCCGCTCCTGATCGGCCAGGCAATCATCCCGGACGACCTGATGCAAGCCCCATGAAGAGTTGGCGACGGAAGTGATCGCACATCGTTCGAATCGGGCATGGGTGGACGGATCGCTCCCTGCAAAACGAACGGCGGCCGCATAATACGTGGAAAGGGGAACACCTTGCCTGGCTATCGTCAGGTACCGGAAGGTCACATGGTCGGCACCTTCCAGCAGCACGACGTGGTTGTCCTCGGCAACTGTGGAAGCATTCGCTCGCAGCATCACGTCCGTGCTGTCACCACTCTGTCCTTCGAAGGTGATCGTGTTGGTCGCATCGTTACCAAGAATGGCCGGCAGCCGCACCTGCTCGTAGTAGTTCCCCGGTTCCACACGGAACAGGACGGGACCACCGATCCCACACCGTTGCATCCGGGCCACCGCGGCCGAGAAGTTCGGCAGATCCGCAGCCAGGGATGGGCCGATGATGTAGGTGCCGCTCAGTGGTGTGCACTGTTCCGGTGTCTCATCGGCACCAATGTCGTATGGGGAAGCGATCGGGTCCGGACGTGCATCCCCATCGTGGTCATCCAGGAACTCGGATAGTACGAGCCCGACCCCGACGCATGGCGATCCAGGCTGAAGGTGCAGATCCGTCGCGGGATCAACGAACATCGGATCATCCGCGAACGAGTTCGCGAAATAACCGCTGCCAGTCTGCAGCGTGGACATGTTGAGGTGGTTCGTACCGGTCCAATAGGCGATGCTACCCGGGCTGTACTTGTACAAGACGTTATGGGAACACTCAGCGTAATCGGCCAGACCGGAATGGAACGCATAACCGCTCCCTGCCAGTGCGGTGGCGATGTTGTTCACGAAGCGCAGGCCCGTGGCCGTGGTGGCTGCCAGTTGGAACGCCTTGCCGTAACCCGCACTAAGGGAGTTGTTGAGGATATGAACGTTGTCAATGCCGCCATTCAATTGGAGCCCACCATCGGTCGTGTAGGTCGAATACCCGACAAGCATGTTGTTGGCGACCAGACCCGGTTCCGGTACCGTGCTGTTGATGTTCGTGAAGCGGGCTGCCCAGCCGCGGGTCAGTCGTACGGCGTTCTTCGTTATTGTGAAGGACGAGGTGATGTCGTTCAGGCTGATGCCGACCGCCCCGGTGTTCACCGGGAAGGGACCTATCGCATTCCCGGATATCGTGAACGTGGAGATCGTCTCACGGATGCTGATCCCATCGAACATGTTCGCGAACACACAGTTTGTGATGGTCAGACGATCATCAGTTCCGTTCGCATCCCAATCAATGCCGGGACCTCCCGAACTGAAGTTGCAATGTTCAACGACGATATCCAGATTGTCATCCGTGTTCGACGCATCGATGGCCTCGGCGTAGTTGTAGCCGTAGGGGCTGCCGTAGGAACCATTGAACCAGATGTGCGAGAAGGTCACATCCTGTGATGGATCGCTGCTGACCGGGAAGGAAACGACCCGGGCATACCTGTTCGTGGAGGTGGCGATCGATCGCCTGAAGCGCATGTGCTCGAACTGCACGTGGTCCATGCCCTCGAAGGAGATCAGGTAGTTGTTGGACGACAGGTTGCTCGCGTTCAAGCTCAGGGTGACCAGGGAGCTGTCGACATTCTGACCTCGGAATGTGATGGTGTTGATCGATGAGCTGCCTGGTATCGGTGGCAGGACCAGCTGCTCGTTGTAGGTGCCATCCTCCACCTCAAAGACCACCGGGCCGCTGATGCCACAGGTGATCATCTTGACGATCGCACCACTGAAGGAGACGAAATCAGCGCCAAGGGAGGTCCCGATCACATACGTTCCGTTCAGCACACTGCAATACTCATCGGTCTCGTCCGCACCGATATCCGGATCGCTCAGGGCCGGACGTGGTCGTACTTCCTGATCGATGTCCTCGATCCCAGTTGCGGCCTGCGTTCCTGTTCCGCCGCATGGCGACCCGCTCTGCAGGTGCAGGTCAAACAACGGGTTGACATACATGGGGTCCATGAACAGGCTGTTCGCATCCATCCCCGTCGTGCCGTTCAGTGAGGCTGAGGAGTTGTGGGCCCCGGACCAAAGCACCGCATTCACCGTTGTGGAATGATAACAATTGTGATCGGAGGCCACGATGTTCCCTGTTGTGCCCACCGTCAGTGCATAGCCCGTACCCGTGTAAAAGCTGTTGTTGTACAAGCGGACCGCGGAGTTCCCATTCGATATCGAGGCCGAACCAGACGTACTGTTGTGCAGCGCGTCCACGTAGTTGCTCGTCCCCACGGACATGCTCGTTCCTCCGCTGATGAGCATATTGTTGGAGATCCGGATTGGTGATCCGATGGTGCCGCTGGATCCGGTCAAGGTCAAGCATGCGAACGTGCCCGTGTTGCGGATCTCATTCCTTGCCAACACGATGTCGCCGCTCACATTCAGGACCTGGGTATTCACCGCACTTAAAGTGGAGTACGAGGTATTACCAAGCAGATGGACCATCCCTGATACGCTTTGGACCCACACCCGGGATTGAATGAGATCGTTCCCTTCGAAGGTGATCTCGTCGGCCTCTGAGGATGTAGCGGACCAATACAGTCCCAGGTTACCATACTCCACTCTATTGCTCCGGAACTGCATGTTCGTCTGGACCGTATTGTTCAACGCGTGGATCACATTCCGGTCGTTCAAGGTCCCGGTGTAGTTGGTCGGTCCGCGAAGCTTGCAGTGCCGTATGGTGATGTTGGAAGTTGCACCCTCTATGAACACCACATGCCCTAGTTGAAGGGAGCCTGAACGCTGCAAGGTGATGTGCTCCACAGTGATGTATTCTGCGCCGTTCAAACGTAGCAGGCTGTTGTGGCCCAGCCAGGGCAGGGTGTTGTAAGTCACCTCGTTCCAAGTCACCATCGAGCTATCAAGGCTCTGACCCCGGAACGTCACCGTGTTCACCGCTGTTGCACCCGCCACCGCACCAATGGTCGCACGGCCGCTATAGTATCCATCGGTCACCTCGAAGACCACCGGGCCACTGACACCCAGCGTGTTCAGGTCACTTATCGCCGCAGCGAAGGTGGTGTAGTCGCCACCGCCAGCTCCATCGATCACATAAGTGCCGCTCAATTGGGCCCTCGATACGGCGCACAATGTGGTCGCCAACAACAGGAGGGAGATGCGCTTGCGGATCGACATGTTGCACCGATAGCGGATGCAAGATCCCGCCCACGCATGCGTAGGTCCAGCCCGGATGGGTGAACGTCGCTCCCGGCTGGGTGAACGTCAGAGCAGCTTCAACCGCCCCAGCACCTCCTCCCGGTAGCTGCGCCCGATCGGGAACCAACGCCCACCCACATGCAGGCCGTTGTCGCTCACGGCGGTCACACGGTCCAGGTTCACCGCATGGCTCCGATGCACGCGCACGATCCGTGGGTCGGCGATCCCGTCGAGCACATCCTTCAGCATCCGGGACAGGATGTAATCCCGCGTCGCTGTGCGGACCGTGGTGCAGTTATCATCAGCCTCGAGGTAGAGGAGCTCGTTCACGGCGATGCGGTTCCACTGCCGGCCATCGCGCAGGAAGATCGCTTGATGTCCGTCCGGCGTCATTGCTTGATGAAGCGGGCCGTGCGCACTTTCCCTTCATCATTCCAGCGAAGCAGGTGCAGGCCGGGCGCCAATCCTTCCACGTCGAGGATGGTCAACGTGGTTGATGTACCGCGCAGCACCGCACGACCGTTCGCATCAAGCACTTCGAATGGTCCGCCAGCCGGCATGCCAAGTACGTGCAGGAGGTCACCAGCCGGTATCGGGTAAAGCCGGACACCTTCCTCTTCAACCCGTTCGATATCCGTGCTGATATCGGCCACCACCGTGACGTTCACCAGGTAGCTGCACCCGTTCACGTCCACCACCTCGCAGGAATAGTTCCCGGCCGTGGAAATGCTGATGGTCGGCGTTGTCGCTCCGGTGTTCCACGAATAACTCATGAAGGAAGCGTTGAACCCGAGCTCATAGGGCAGGGCCACGGTGATCGTAGGCGCCTGAACCGCGTTGGTGCTGGCCGTGTACTCATCGGCACCCATGTCGCAAACCGGATTGCCGCGCGCATCGCCATCGATGTCCGCACCCACCACGAAGAAGTACTCGCCCAGGTCATCCATGGCGCAGTTGTTCATGTGCAGGTCCGGCTGGGCGGGAAAGACCGGGTCGATGTCGGTATCACCCGCGCCTTGACCGCCGCTCTGATGCGCGGCCAGCGTGGCATGATCGGTACCGCCCACGCTGCTGAGCGTTGCGCCGGAGGTGAACAGATCGTTGTGATCCTCTGTGGCCACGTTGCCATCCACCTGCACGTTGTAGGCGAGGCCTCCCGTGTGGTTGGCGAAGATGTTGTTGCGGACCAGCGCATCCTGACCATCCGGGAAGTTGCTCAGGTGATAGAACGCGTACGATTGTTCTGGTAAGCCGTTCGCCACCAGCACGCTGTTGTGCACGATCTTCATGTCCCACAGGTTGTAAACGGCCAAGCCCCATACATCACCCGTTCCGTTCACATACACCATGTTGTTGCTGATCATGTTGCCGGTGGAGCTCTGCGTGTTGCCCACCTCGATGCCCGTGCAACCGTTGGTGGCGTAGGCTTGTATGACATTCCGGCGGACCTGGCTCCCGTGATCGAAGTAGGTGGCACGAATGCCCACGTACCAGTTGCCCACCGAGGTGCTGAACGCGTTGTCACCCAGCTGACCGATGCAGTTGTTGAGATAGACACCAGTACCCACCTGATCACGGAACTCGTTCCCCGTGATGATCAGGCCAGCGCTGCGCGCACCGGCGATACCGTAACAATCCAACTGCACCGCGGTGTTGCCGTCAAGGAAGGAGTTGTCGATGATGATGATGTCCTGCGGGTTGTTGTTGGTGTTGATCGCGGCCTGGTCGCAGTGCACGAGGATGCGCTCGAAATAGGCGGAGCCAGAGGGGTTCTCGCTTCCATGGAAGACGCATTGTTCGATGGTCATACCGGCGATCGCATTGAAGAAGTGCACCGCTCGGGCGTAATTGAAGTCGAGAGGTCTGAAGGTGAGCTTCTCGAAGCGCACATCATCCGTGCCGTCAACACGGAAGATGAAATTGTCCGCGCTGCTGCTGGCGTCGAACTCCAGGTTCACGGCCTGTGCTCCGTTGCTGCTGTTGCGGAACCGGATGTTCCCGGGGGTACCCGGCACGGCGCCAAGCTGGTACTGCCCGGTGTAGGTACCCGGCCTGATGTCGAAGGTCACATTGCCGGAAGCACCCTCGCTCATCAGCGCGTCAACCGCTTCCGAGACGGTGGCGAAATCCGGGTCGCTCCCCCCGACAGTGAGGGTGCCGGTGAGCTGCGCCTGACCGAGCAGTGGAGCGAAGGACAATGCGCACAGTGTGGCGAAGTGTTTCATGGGGTGGTGAGTTTGTTCAGGAGTCCTTTGCCTTTCTTCATGAGATCGTTGCCCCCGCTTTGCTGGGGGCTGGTACCCGAGGTTGCGGTAGGTGCCGGTGAATTGACCTGTTCCGCGGCCTTCTCGATCGTTCCGGTCGACTTGCACAGCATGCCGGGCTCGTAACTGCGGATGCGCGCGATGTTGTCCGCATCGGTCCACATCCACACTTCCAGCGCGATGAACCGGTACTGCTCGCCCACCTTCTGCCCGTTCTTCCAGCCGCCACCGAAGCGGCCCACGTGCATGCGCGTGTGCTTGTCCTGCGTCGCGTTCCAGATCTCGATGGCATCCTGCTGACGATGCTTCACCCCCGGATCGGGACAGTACTGTTCGGCATAGGTGCTCCGCCCCCCGAAGGCCGCTGCCACCGCCTTGTTCACGAGATCGGCCCCGTTCGCGGTCAGGCGTGTCGAACTTCCTTCCACATAATGGACAGGCGCCAGCATCCGGATAAGGTAAGCCTCGAACTTCTTGGCATCACCCTCCCGCATGAGCTTGTGCGTGTACATGAACACGTCCATGTCGGTCTCGAAGTCCGGGATGTCCACATCTCCCAGCGCGGCCAGCTCGGCATTGGCCCGTTGCTCCTCGAGCTGATCCCTCATGGTGGGCATGGCCTTCAATTCCTCCTGGGAGAACTTGCGCACGGCACCGTCCTTGCGTTCACGGCTGGTCGCAACGATGTTGTCCTTCCACGGAGCGTCCACAGCGTCGCGGTAGAAGCGCACGTCGATCTTCTCCTGGATGGTCGTGAGGTCGTAGATGCTGGTCTTGGCATCGAACTCGATCTCCACGGGTATGGTGAAGGACTTCGGGGTATGCCAGATGACGCCTTCACCTTCCGGGATGCGCATGTAGTGGAGGTCGCCCACCATGTCCCCAGCCCGCCAGCCCAGGAAATCGAGGTAACGCTCGCGTATCATGGCGAGCATCTCCTCCTTGCTCGGAGCGGGCAGGCCGAAGTATTCGTTCTCCGCCACCTTGAATTCGCGGAAACTGGTACTGGCGCCGTAGTGGTACCGTGCTATCCCCGTGATCTTCACTGTGGCCTTGGGGTACTCGGGCACCTCCGCGCTCCGGGTCACATAGGCCACACGGTCCCACATGTACTGCCCGTGCGCGCTGTGCCACTCCTTCTTGGTCGGGCCTGGCGTCAGCTCCACCTTGAGCACGCCCGGCTTTGTAAGGTCCTTGATGATCTGGGCATCGGAGGGTTGCCCATAGACCGCGATGGCAGCGAGCCCGAAGGCTGCCAGGGAGAGAGCGATACGGATACGCATGACCGTGGGGTATTGCACATCGAACTTCGCTTGGATCCACGACGAACGCCATCTGGATCGGGTGAACGACCGGATGGGATGGGTGAACGTCAAAGCGTCCTGATGCGAGCCATCAGCGCATCGCGATGGGTCTTGCCCACGGGCAGGCGCGATGTCCCCAGCTGCACGTAGCCATCCTCCACCGCCGTGATGCGGCGGGTGTCCACCAGGTAGCTCCGATGGATGCGCAGGTGATGCCTGCTGCTCAGCTTCCGCTCGACCGACGCGAGCGTGCTGGTGATGACAAAGCGCTTAGTGGGCGTCTGCAAAGTCACATAGTTGTCATCGGCTTCGGCATAGAGGATGTCATCGATGGCCAGTTTCGTCAGCCGGCCTTTGTCCCGTATGAAGATGCTGTCGGCGATCACGAAATCAGTTTCGTCGGGGCCTTCCTCCTTTCCCACTGGGGCACTGCCCGCGGCGTAGCGCGCCAACGCGATCTCGATCTGCGCCCGGAGCCGCAATTCATCGAAGGGCTTGAGGATGAATCCTGCAGGCCTTACGGCCTTCACCCGCTCCAGGGTGGCCGTATCGGCATGGCTCGTCACGAAGATGAATGGCACTGGATGCTTCGCGTTCATCCGTTCAGCGAGCTGCACGCCGTCCGCGCCATCGCCCAGGTTGATGTCCAGCAGAACGAGATCGGGCTTCTCGACGGCCATCTCCGCCATGGCATCCAACGCATTGTCGCAGACCGCGCACACCTCGTATTCCATCTCCTCCAGATGACCCCGCAGGTCCTCGGTGATCAGCGGTTCATCCTCGACGATCAGGATCTTGATACGTGCCATGCTAGCGCGCAAGTTCGTACTTGCCGATCTGAAGGACAACCTGCGTACCGGGTGGGCCCTCGACCTCCCATTCGGCCTTGAGCTTCCCGCTGAACGTGCGCACCATGTTCAGACCAAAGCCGCTGCCCTTTGCCGGGGCCTCCGCAGCAGGCATGCCCACGCCATCATCAGCGACCCTCAGGACCAATCGACCGTCCTGCTCCTTCAGCGAGACGGTGAGCGTGCCGGTCCGACCATCGGGCCAGGCGTACTTCAGCGCGTTCGTGATGAGCTCGTTCAGGATCAGCCCGATAGGCACCGCAGTATCCACGTCCAGGGAGATGTCCTGCACATCGATGACCACACGCACGCTGTCATCCTTTCCATAGTTGTTCACCAGACCGCTCACCAATCGCTCGGTGTAGTCATGCATGGGCACCCCGGTGAGATCACCATCGCGGTAGAGGTCCTGGTGGATCAGCGCCATGCTCTTCACCCGTTGGCGACTGTCCTGCACGGCTTCGCGTGCTTTCCCATCGGTTATCCCGCGGCTCTGGATGCTGAGCAAGCTGCTCACCACCTGCAGGTTGTTCTTCACGCGGTGATGGATCTCGCGTAGCAGCAATTCCTTCTCGCGCAGTTGCTCCTCGATGATCGCATTCTTCCTGGCGAGCTCGTGCTCCCCCCTCCGTTTCAAGCGGTAGGCCCTGTATACCAGCAAAGCCACCAATAGCAGCAACCCGGCGCCGATCGCAACGGCCTTGATCGTGAGCGAGCGTCGCTCCAGCACCGCCTTGTTCTGCGCCAGCTCCACATCCTTCTGCTCCGTCTCGTAACGCACCTGCATGTCGGCGATCTGCGCACTGCGCTCAGCATTGAGGAGGCTGTCACGTCGAGCTTTCATGTGCTTGTAATGCACAAGTGCGGAATCGGCTTGTCCCCAATGCTCATAGATGTCCGCCAGGAACTCCTCTCCGTCCGCCAGGGCGGTCGCCGCTCCCACCTCACCTGCGATGCGCATTCCTTCGCGGATGTGCGCGAGCGCGCTATCGCGATCGCCATGCAGGCCCTCCAGGTGACCTAGCGCGTTCAGGATGTTGGCCCGGTACGATCCATCCTCGCCGATCGGATGCTGATCGCGCGCTTCCTTCATGCGCGCCAGTCCCGCTTCGAGATCGCCCTTGACGTAGAGGGCATTGCCGAGGTTCATGCGCACCTGCGCCGCGAAGGCATCCTGCCCTTTGCCGGATAGGATGGCGACCGCGCGCTCGTAGTGGTACACGGCACTGTCGAGTTCGCCATGGTCGTAGTGAACGTTCGCCAGGTTGTTACGCACGTTGGCGATCCATACCGTGTCGCCCACCTCCTGGAATCCGACCAAGGCCTTGTTGAACTCCACCAGCGCATCCTCGTTGCGCCGTTCGTCCTTGTAAATGGCGGCGACGTTATTATGCGCCATTGCCGTGTACCACGGGTCGTCTCCTTGCTCGAAGGAGCGCAGGGCGAGCAGGTATTCGTTGAGCGCCTTGGCAGGCCTTCCCTGCACCGTGCGGCACATACCCGCGTAGTTGTGGGCCTTTCCGATCTCGACCGGATCACCGCTGCGCCCCGCGATCGCCAGGTAATCGGCAGCGATCACCAGCGCGGTGTCCGGGCGGGTGAACACGGTGTGCCGCAGCATCTCGGTGAGGACAGGCAGCCGCGACGTGTCGTTGGGCAGAGCCCCGGCCACGCGTCGCAGGCTGTCGAGCTGGGCGGGAGCGATGCCCGTAAGGAGCACGCCGCAAGCGACCAGCGAGGTGCGTAACAAGGAGCTGGTTCCGGTCAGACCCTTCACGCTCCCTGTATCCGCAACTCCCGCAACTGGCCCTCGATCCAGCTTCGGGCCTCCTTCTCGTTGTCCGTTACCAGGATCCGGTTCAACCATGGGTAGTAGCTGAAGTAGAGCTTCAGCATCATCTCGATCATGTTGGCTCGCGTCACGATGGCGATCGCGAGCAGTACGCCCTTCTTCCTATCCTTCGAAAGGTGGTCCACCTGGATCGCACCCAATTCGAAGTCCGCGTCCTCCGGGATGAGGCTCAGCATCGCATGCGGCGCTGCACCCATCAAGGAGCGGCGCACCTGCGCCACCTCTCCGAGCGCGCTCGTGCTCAGGAAGCAACCCGGTTTGTAGACGACTTCCAGAAGGTCCGAGGCCTTCCGATGCAAGGTGGCGATGGTCGTATCTCGTTGTTCGGACATGGGAGAGTTCCTGTGGGCAAGATAGATCGATCGGACCGCGAGCGGTCAACGCTCAATTACCCGCTGGACCTCTGCCATCACTGCCGGGGTGAGCAGGTCCTGCGCCTCGACCGCATGCAGGTTCTCCTCCAACTGCGCGGTCCTGCTCGCACCGAGGATCACCGTACTGACGTGCGGGTTCCTGAGGCACCAGGCGATCGCGAACACCGGTAACGTGAGCCCTACGCTCTGGGCGATGTTCTTCAGCTCCTCGACGGTGCGCAGGCGGGCCTCGTTCAATTCACGTTCACGCAGCCAGTCCAGGCCGGCCATGCGGAGGCGGGAGGAGGCATCCCCCTCCAGCGAGTGCTTTCCGGTGAGCACGCCACTTGCCAGCGGACTCCAGATGGTGGTCCCAAGGCCCACGGTCCCGTAAAGTGGAGCGAACTCCGATTCCACTTTCTCACGATGGAACATGTTGTACTGGGGCTGTTCCATCACAGGCGCGATCAGGTGATGCTTCCCAGCGACCGCATGGGCTTCCTTGATCTCTTCCGCGCTCCATTCGCTCGTGCCCCAGTAGAGCACCTTGCCCTGCATGATCAGTTGGTGCATGGTCCAAACGGTCTCGCTGATCGGCGTGTTCGGGTCCGGACGGTGGCAGAAGTAGAGGTCCAGGTAGTCCACCTGGAGGCGATCGAGCGCAGCGTGGCAGGCCTCCACCACGTGCTTCCGGTGCAGCCCGAGCTGTGTCGGCTGCTTTCCCCCTGATCCGAAGAAGGCCTTGCTGCTAACGATCCATGTGTCGCGTGGCCATTCCATCCGCTTAAGGATCCTCCCCATCACCCGCTCGCTCTCCCCACGAGAGTAGATCTCCGCATTGTCGAAGAAGTTGATGCCATTGTCATAGGCCACCTTCATCAGGGCCTCGGCGGTCTCATCCCCCACCTGTTTGCCGAAGGTGAGCCAGGAGCCCAGGGAAAGCTCAGAGACCTGGAGGCCGGAGGTGCCGAGACGGCGGTAACGCATGCTCATGGTGCGAAGTTCGGAACACCGGGCAGACCGTCGCCGGCAGCCGATTTCACGGTGTTTTCACCCCGCTATCCAGCGCTCTTCATTCCTGCCGAGGACATTTGTCCCGGTCAAGGAATAGGAGTTCGGTTCATTGACGAACACCGCGATACGATAGGTCGATCACCGGTCCGGTGATCGGTCGGTTTGGGAGGACCGGGTCCTAGTTCGAAGGTAAGGGGGATCCGATCGGGCGGTGTTCTTGGAACCGCGGAAGAGGGCTCGGGGACGGGCCCTCTTCATTGCTTCCGGGTTATCCCATCCAACCTGTTCAACACAACGCCCATGAGCATAGATTTGAACATGCGTATCCTGGTCGTGGAGGATGAGCCGAAGGTTGCTGCCTTCCTCAAACAAGGATTGGAGGAGAGCGGCCATCAGGTGATCAGCGCGTATGATGGTCCATCGGGCAAGCGCCTGGCCACCGAGGGCACCTTCGATCTCGTATTGCTGGATGTACTCCTGCCCGGGATGAACGGTGTGGAGGTCTGCCGGGCCATCCGCCAGGCCGGTGCGCACACGCCGATCCTGATGCTCACCGCACTTGGCACCACGGACGACAAGGTGGCCGGCCTGGATGCCGGGGCAGATGATTACCTGGTGAAGCCCTTCGAATTCCAGGAACTGCTCGCACGCGTGCGTTCCCTCTCCAGACGCGGTTCAGCCCAACAGGAGACCTCTGAGAAGCTCTCCTATGCTGGTCTGGAGCTCGATTTGGTGAACAAGGAAGCGACCCGGAACGGACAACGCATCCAGCTTACGGCCAAGGAATACGCGCTGCTCGAGTTCTTCATGCGCAACCCCGAACGCCTGCTCTCAAGGGCGCTGATCAGCGAACGGGTCTGGGACATCGACTTCGACACGGGCACGAATGTGGTGGAAGCCTACATCAAGCTCCTGCGCAAGAAGGTGGACCGCGATTTCGAGCCCAAGCTCATCCATAACCGGGTGGGCATGGGATACATCCTTACGGAACGGCCATGACGATACGCACGCGACTCGCGGTGCAGTTCGTCGTATTGGCCTCCCTCACCCTTGGGGTGGCCTTCGTTGTGGTCTATCTGAGAGCCGCCGATTTCCGGCAGGAGGAGTTCCTGGGCCGCCTGCACGATCGCGGGGTGAACGCGGCGAAGCTCCTGATACAGGTGGCCGAGGTGGATGACAAGCTCCTTCGGATCATGGAGGGGAACAGCCCCGTGCGCCTGCCGGACGAGGAGATCACCATATTCGACAAGAACAACGCGGAATTGCTGCACCTGGGCACCACTGGTCGGCACATGACCATCGAGCCGGCCCTGCTGGACAGTGTCCGCAGTAATGGGAGTGCGAAGCGCACGTCCGGGGATCGGGAGATGTTCGCCTTCCTATTCAACAACGAGGCCGACCGCTTCGTGGTGGTCACCTCCGGGCGTGACATCTATGGACGCAGCAAACTACGCAACCAGGCCAGGGTGATGGTCGCCACCTTCCTGATAGGTCTGGCCCTGATGTTCCTGGTGGGTCGCTTCTATGCACGAAGGGCGCTTTCACCGCTGCAACGCCTTGTGGTCGACCTTCAGGGCATAGGTGCCTCGGAGCTCGGGAAACGGGTCAAGATGGGCGAAGGATCCGATGAGATCGCCCAGCTCGCCGCCTCATTCAACGATCTGCTGGAGCGTCTACAGACCGCCTTCTCCGTGCAGAAGAACTTCATCAGCAACGCGTCTCATGAGATGCGTACACCCCTCACGGCGATCTCTGGCCAGTTGGAGGTCCTTCTGCTCAAGGAACGTTCCGGTGAGGAGTACCGCACCGTGGTACGATCCGTTGTGGAGGACATGCAGGCGCTCAACCGCCTGAGCGATCGACTGCTCCTGATGGCCCAGGCCGAGACGGCGTCCGCGGCCATGACCTTCGCTCCGGTGCGCATGGATGAGGTGGTCTGGGCGGCGCGGTCCGAGGTGATCCGCACCGACCCCGAGAATCGGGTGGATGTGATGATCGATGAGGTGGAGGAGGCGGATGATATCACGGTGAAGGGCAATGAAGCGTTGTTGCGCTCGGTGGTGGTGAATCTTGTGGAGAACGCCTGCAAATATTCCAGTGACAAGCGGGCGCTCGTTTCCCTGAAGGGCAGCGGCGCCATGGTGCGGCTCGTGGTGGAGGACCAGGGGGTCGGCATCGCCCCGGAGGACCGTGAGCGCATCTTCGAGAACTTCTTCCGTGCACGCAACACCGGCGGAGCCAAGGGGCATGGGATCGGTCTTTCGCTGGTGAAGCGGATCGTGGACCTGCATGATGGAGAGATCAAAGTGAAGTCGGCCCTGGGTTCCGGGACCCTCTTCATCGTGCGCCTGCCGAAGGCTGATCCGGCCTGAAGATCTTCACTCCTTTTTCCTTCGAATAGCACAACGTGCAAGGGGTCGGTCCGCGTAAGACGGCCAAAATCATGCACATGTCCACACTGGGAAAGAAAGGAGGGAACACGCGGCTGGCGATCGCCGCAATTGCGTTCATCGGGTCGTCCGCCCTGGGATCCATCATCTATCTCCACTTGCAGCGCGAGGAACTTCAGGCGGAGGTGACCACGGAACGGAACAATGCGGAGAGCGCGCGGTCCGGTCAACAGTTGATGCAGGTGAAACTGCTGGAGACGACCACCCTGCTTGAGAAGGAACGACAGGAGGGTATCATCGTACAGGAGGCCCTGGCGGCGATGGAACGGCGATTGAATGAGACCCTGGCCCGCGCCGAGTCGCTGGAAAGGGGTGCCGACAGAAGTGCGCGACGCAATGCAGAACTGGCTGAACTGCGCGAGGCCGCACAGCAATTGCGGGACGAACTGGACCATGCCCGTGCCACCGAGGTCGAACTACGCACCAAGGCGGACCGTGCCGTTGCTGACCGCGATGTCCTGGCCGCACGGCTCGAACAGCGCGAAGCGGCGGCGCTCATGGTGAACAACGCCGGCCTGGATGCTACGAAAGGCCGGAAGGGCAGGCTCACGGTGGTGGCCCGTCGCACCAGGGAGGTACGCATGGCCTTCGATCTTCCGGAGGCGTTGGCCAATGAAGCGCACTACCGGATCACCGCACCGGATGGAAGGGTGTTCGATGGAGCCGACCCGCTGGTGTCCAAGGTGGGTGGATCCGCTGATGCCACGGCAAGCTTGAGCGGCACAGGCGGATCGGCCGGACATGGCACCTCTCGCGTTGATCTCCGGTTCCGGACCAAGGAACGGTTGAAGCCCGGCGCGTACCGCGTGGAGGTGCTCTCAGGCCGAGACCTCCTGCAGACCCTGCAGCTCAACCTGCGCTGAGCAGGTGGGTCTTCGTCATCGATCGGAGCGGATACCGGGAGGGTGTCCGCTTCGTCCGTTCATACCGTTCACCAACGGGTTCACCGAACCGGAACCACCCTGTGTTGAAGGACTGTTGACAGATCGAGCAGACGCATACAACGCGTTGATGTTCGCATCATATTGCCCGAACGTCCACACCGGATCTTCGCATGGTCATGAGCGATCCACGCTTCCGCTGCCTGAACACAACGCGCCCTGAGCAAGGTGCCGTTGCGCTGATCACCTGGTCCCCGCCCGGGAGGGTGTCGCCACTGCCCAGTCGGCAGCGTGCGTGATCAACGCTGCGCGGAAGGAACACGAGAGGCCCCGGGGACGGGGCCTTTTCGCGTTGCCCATCGGTGCCTGGCCACTATCCCATCCAACCCTGATGCAGCGCAAGCCGAAATACCGCGAGCCCAATGAACAACAGGAAGCCGACCACCGCCATTCCGGTGAACACGCGCCGACCCGAGGTACGCCAGAGGGCAAGCCCAGTGAAACCGAGCACGACGCCGGCGGTGCCTATCGTCTTCGCGACCTGATGATCGGTGAGATCGATGACCAAGGCGACCAACGAGGCCACCACAGCCACCCAATACCACCGTGCGTCGATCGGTCGAGTGTTCGTTACCGTGTTCATGGTACGAGGTGCATTGGTGAACAGAAGATCAATATACCCTTCATCTCACCACCCGTCCGTCCTCCATCTCGATGTTGCGATGCGTGCGCGAAGCGAAGTCGACATCGTGGGTGACGATGAGCAGGCTGCGCTTGTGCTCGGTAGCGATGCGGTCGAAGATATCGAAGACGATCTCCGAGTTCTTCTTGTCCAGGTTGCCGGTCGGTTCATCGCCCATGATGATGAGCGGATCGTTGATGAGCGCACGGGCGATGGCCACGCGCTGTTTCTGGCCACCGCTCAGCTGGTTCGCCATCTTCAACGCCTGGTCGGCCATGTCCAGTTGTCGCAGCCGGTCCATGGCATCGGCCTCCACCTCGGCTGCGCTCTTACGACCCAGCTTCAGCCCCGGCAACATCACGTTCCGCAGCACACTGAACTCCGCGAGCAGGTAATGGAACTGGAAAACGAACCCGATCTTCTCGTTCCGGATCTCCGCCAGCCGACCCTTGTCCGCGCCTGCGGTGGCCTCCCCATCGATGAGGACATCCCCCGTATAGTCCGTATCCATGGTGCTCAGGATGTACAGCAGGGTGCTCTTGCCGCATCCGCTCTTGCCGGTCACGCTGACGAACTCACCGCGCCTGACCTCCAGCGATACATCCTTCAGGACCGGCACGGTGACCGGGTCATGGAAGGACTTGTTCACCTTCACCACCTCCAGCGCGTTGGTGTTGTTCATTTTCCACGGATGATCTCCACCGGGTCCACCTCCGCCGCCTTCCGCGCCGGGAACCATCCGGCGATCCAGGTGGTGAGCAGGGCGAAGGTGACCGCGATGAGGTAGTACTTGGGGTCGTAATCGATCGGGAAAGTGCGGACCGTGGGGAGGGCCTGCGTGACGAAGGGGATGTTGTCGATGATGTGTTGCATCACGAAGCCGAAGAGTAGTCCACCGGCCGCCCCCACCGCACCGATGACCATGCTCAACGCGAGGAATATCCGGCGCACATCGCCGCCACTGAAGCCCGTGGCCTTAAGGATCGCGATGGAATCCAGCTTCTCGTAGATGAGCATGTTCAGGATGTTGTATATCCCGAAACCCGAGACCACGAGCAACACCACCCCGACCGCGTAGCTGATGATGTTCCGCACCTTCGTGCCGGTCTCGAACTGCGCGTTGGCGGTCTCGATGTCCAGCGCGTCCACATCGAAACGCTTCGCCAGTTCCCTTGCCATGGCCGGGGCCATGGTGATGTCCTTCAGCTTGACGTTGATGTCCGTGAGGTAGCTGCCCGGCCGGCTCAACAGTTCCTGTACCGTGCGGATGCTCGCGTAGCACTGCACCTTGTCATAGTCCGCGATCCCGCTCTGGAAGATCCCGCTCACCCGCAGGAGCGCACGGTCACCGGTGGCGGTGGTCACCTGCACCACGTCGCCGATCTTCGCCTCCATCATATCCGCCAGACCCTTGCCAAGCACCACCGCGTTGTTGTCCGTGGCCAGATCCCGTGCCTCGCCCTGAACGAGGTAGTCCGCGAACATGTAGTAACGCACCTCCTGTTCCACCTCGATGCCGCTGATCTGGGCGTTGAGGTCCGTGGTGCCCACATTGAAGAAGACCTGCGCCACCAGCCGTGGCGTCACATCCAACACGCGTGGATCCTTCTCCAGGGTACGCATGATGCCCAGTGCGTTCCGCAGCTTCTGCAGTTCGCTCTTCGGTTTCACCGAACGGATGAAGTGATGTGCGGAAGTGTCAGCCGCCCCATGCTGCTGCTGCCATTCACGCGCGATCGGCTGTTCAGGGGATGCCTTCAGCTCGTTGTACAGTCGGATGTGCGGCGTGCGGTTCAGGATCAATCCGTCCAGCAG
>JAGQVR010000148.1 GCA_020437875.1 Flavobacteriales bacterium | reverse complement strand
GCAGACGGCACTTCTCATAGAGGCGCCACTGGGCCAGCAGGGCGATGATGGTGATGAACGCGATGGCGTAATACAGGGCATTACCCATCTTGGCGTACAAAGCATGGTGAAGGTCCGTAAGCCACTCCATGACAGCAGGTTTTACGTTTCGGACTTGGCCTTTTCGCAGTGGTTCCTTAGAAGAGGACGTACGTTAAGGACGAAGGTTGCTTGCGGAACGCTGCCTTTGGCGGCTTTGGTACGTCGGTTTCGACCAAGGGCCTGTTGGCAACCCTGGTCCCCACCTGCAGACCCCGTCGCTGGTCCCCCGGATCCGGTCAGGGACGCGGGATGGCGTAGGCCTTCACGTCCGCCTCGGTGATCTCCTTGCCGCTGAGGATCACCAGGCGCTCGATCACGTTGCGCAGTTCCCGTACGTTGCCGGTCCAAGGGAGCTTCTGCAGGGCGTTCACGGCCTTGTCCGCGATGCTCTTTGGCGCGATGCCCTGTTCTGAGCATACCTGCTGGATGAAGTGCTCCGCCAACAGCGGGATGTCCTCGAGGCGCTCGCTCAGGCTCGGCACATGGATCGGGATCACGCTTAGGCGGTGGAAGAGGTCCTCGCGGAAATTGCCTTTCTCGATCTCCTTCTTCAGGTCCTTGTTCGTGGCCGCGATCACCCGTACGTTCACTTGGATGTCCTTGTCGCCACCCACGGGCGTGATGCGTCCTTCCTGAAGTGCGCGGAGCACCTTCGCCTGCGCGGCCAGGGCCATGTCGCCGATCTCGTCCAGGAAGAGGGTGCCGCCATCGGCCAGTTCGAACTTGCCCTTGCGGTCCTTGATCGCGCTGGTGAAGCTGCCCTTCATGTGCCCGAAGAGCTCGCTCTCGATCAATTCGCCGGGGATCGCCGCACAGTTCACCTCGATGTAGGCATTGCCCGCGCGGGCGCTCTTCTGGTGGATCATGCGCGCCACGCCCTCCTTGCCGGCGCCATTGCCACCGGTGATCAGCACGCGTGCATCGCTCGGCGCCACCTTGTCGATCATCTCACGGATGGCGTTCAGGGCCTTGCTCTCGCCCACCATCTGCACCCCGTTGCCCTTGGCCTTGCCCACCTTCTGCCGGAGCACCTTCGTCTCCTTCACCAGGTCGCCGCGGTCCAATGCGTTGCGCACGCTTACCAGGATGCGGCTGATGTTCGGTGGCTTCTCGATGAAGTCGAAGGCGCCTTTCTTCAGGGCGTCCACGGCGGTGTCGATGGTGCCGTGACCGCTGATCATGATCACGGGCACATCATCATCGTGGGCCATCAGTTTCTGGAGGAATTCCAGCCCGTCCATCTTCGGCATCTTGATGTCGCAGAGGATCACGTCGTAGCCCCCCTTCTTCGCCTTCTCCAGGCCGGCAGCCCCATCCTCGGCCTCATCCACCGTGTGTTTCTCGTGTTCCAGGATATCGCGCAGGGCATTGCGGATGGCCTTCTCGTCGTCGATGATGAGGATCTTGGGCATGGTGGGTAAAGATGCAACCTCCGTACCAATGGTAGGCTGCCCAGCAACCGCCTGGTCATGGGGTCGTCTTGGTCATGTGGGCCAGGGTTGGAGAAGACGGTTGTTCAACAACACCTCATTCACGCTTGCTCGGCTTATATTCGATGGTCGGGTCGTTCATGGTGAACTGGAGGTCTGAGGCAGGTGCTTTGGTATTGTCTTGGAAGGGTGTTATCGAAGAAACCACACATTCATGAGTGGAACCTTATTTCTGCGGAACATGAGAACCTTCGAATGGCCCAGCTTGAGCAGCCGGATATTGGTTCTCGGTTGGTTGATGATCATCGGTTCCAAGGCTGGAGCAATTTTCGTGGAGGTCATTAATACGAGGGCGGATTATTGCATCGATGGCGAAGGCCATGTGTTCAGCGGTGAAGTGGAAGCGCTCGTTTGGCTTGGAACACCTCCCTATCGCTACGACTGGTATGACGTGAGCTTCGGCCAGTTCGAGATCTGCATGGATTGTGGGCCACAGCTCTTTGGCTTGGAGGGACTACATACGTATAGCGTGGTGGTGACCGACGGTCTCGGCGCTTCGGCTGAGGCTAGCGTTGTCGTGCAGGGTATTGCCGGGCCCTATTTCAATGATCAGACGCTGGCCTACGAGGCAGGCACCGCACCGGTACTGATCGGCGAGATCCTGAACGAAATGTACTGGAACGACCCGAACTCCGTGGTCGAAGTGGTCTCGATATCTCCAACGCCGATCGCCGCGTATGGTCCATGGGCCGGTTTGGATGGGTTGTATAAGGCCCAACTGCCGATCGGAACCACGGGCGGCACGATCATCCTGTCCGCGACGGATGGCATCGGCTACTGCCAGAACCAATACGACTTCACCATCGATCCGCCTACGGTCATCCCGGACATTGAGGTGCTGGATGTGGAAGGATCCTGCTCTACGGTCGGTACGGGCAGCGCCACGGTGCGGTTCACGAATGGATACATCCCATCCGGAATGAACATCATTCTTTCGGATGGACTTGGTTCCTCCCTCGGGGTTGGTTCCGTCGGACAGCAACCTTTCGTTTGGACCTTCCAATATCTCCGACCCGGGGACTATTGGGCCATCGTTAGCGGTGATCTGTACGCCGGTCCGACGCAACACCTTCCGGGCTTCACCTACACGTGCCTGGATTCCGTCCCGTTCACCATTCCCGATCTGGGACCGACCTGTGGGGTTGTGACCGGCACCTTGTTCCTTGACAACAACCTGGACTGTGTCAAGCAGACATCCGAACGTGGTGTTCCGTCCACTGTGCTTGAGGTATTGCCCGGCCCGTACTATAGCACCACCGATGTGGGCGGTACTTATCGCCTGGTGCTCCCATTGGGCAATTACACTATACAGGAGCAGAACGCCACGGTGGACGAGCATTGCACAGGAGCACCGATCCCGTTCACGATATCGGCGGGTTCCACGGTCACGGTGCACCACCCCACGGAGTCGTTGGTGCCGTTGGATGTGCACGTTGCCATGACAAGCGGGCCGGCTCGACCGGGTTTCGTGTTGCAGTACGGCATCCAGGTGAGCAACCTGACCGTGGGCAATACGGGCAATGTCACCGTAACGATGCAGCTCGATCCTTCGCTCGCATTCTTGAGCGCGAGCCCGTCACCGAGCTCTGTGTCAGGGAGTAGCGTTACATGGAACCTCCCGGCGATGCCGGTCTTCCAACAACGAAGCATCACGCTGCGTGCCCAGGTACCGGCGGATGTTGGTCTCCTCGGGACAGCGCTGGTCTCCACGGTCTCGGTCACCACTGCGTTGACGGATGGCAACCTCGCGAATAACACGGATACCGATGTTCGCACCGTGACCGGAAGCTTCGATCCGAACGACAAGGTGGCACGAACTGGTACAGGTGATGGTGTCGTGCTGAACTACGCCCCGGAGAGCGACGACTGGATCGACTACACCATCCGCTTTCAGAACACGGGCACGGACACGGCATTCCATGTGTCGATCACTGATACGCTTCATGCTGGCCTGGATCCCGGTTCCCTGCGGATGGGGGCGGCCTCTCATCCTTTCCAATGGGAATTGACCCAGCAAGGCGTGCTCAAGGTCCGCTTCCCGTATATCCTGCTACCGGACAGCAACGTGAATGAATCACGGAGCCATGGGTTCGTCTCATTCCGGATCGCACCGCACGAGGGGACCTTGGTCGACCCTGGGGATCAGGTCAGCAATACTGCGAACATCTTCTTCGACTTCAATCCGCCGGTCATCACGGAACCGTGCATCGTGCAGGTGCCCACGCCCTACGTCGCGGTCCGGCTGAAGGCGTTGCTGGGTGGTGTGAACGGAGCGGAGACTGGAATGATGGACGATGCCTTGCGCACACAGGGCCTGGTCCCCGTGGAGGAGCCATTCACCGCACTCGGATATGCACCCGTCGGGAGTGACCCTGGGAACGCCCAGCCCGGTGTGTTCACCATCACCGGTCCGGATGCGATCGTGGATTGGGTGCTGGTCGAACTGCGCGATCCTTTCGACCAGTCCATGAAGATCGCGACGCGGACTGCGCTCCTGCAGCGAGATGGAGATGTGGTGGACATGGATGGTGTTTCTCCTGTGATCTTCGCTGTTCCTTCCGGCAATTATGGGGTGGCGCTGCGACACCGCAACCATGCCGGTGTGATGACCGCTTCTGCAATAGCGCTATCCGCAGCACCTGCTGTTATCGACATGACACAATCGAGCACGGCGACATTCGGGTCGAGTGCTCGTATGAGCCTCGGCGGTCGCTTGTGCTTGTGGCCTGGTGATGTGAACCACGATGGTCAAGTGAAGTATGCCGGTGCGGGCAATGACCGCGACCTCGTCCTTCAAGCCATCGGTGGCCTTGTTCCCACGAATACGCTGATCAATGTCTATGAAGTCCGTGACGTGAACCTGGACGGAACGGTCAAGTACGCTGGTGAGAACAACGACCGAGACCTGATCCTGCAGACGATCGGTGGGACCGTCCCCACCGCCGTCCGCCACGAGCAGCTACCCTGATCAGTGTAGCCGGCGCTTCCGCAGGATGCCGCCGCGCACGTCCTTCACCGGGCTCATCGTCACGAAGGCGTTCGGGTCGATCTTCTCCACCTCCGTCAGGAAGCGGCCGATCTCCAGGCGGGTGATCACGCAGTAAAGGATGTCCACTTCATGCGCGCCGGCACCCTTGGTGAAGCCGCGTTTGCCGGTGTACACCGTCAGTCCGCGCCCCATCGTGTTCGCGATCATGTGCCGGATCTCAGCGTGGTGCGGGCTGATGATCGTGATCCCTGTGTACTCCTCGATCCCTTCGACCACCAGGTCCAGGGTCTTGCTGGCGGCGAGGTAGGTGATCATGGCGTACATCGCCGTTTCAAGGTCGATGGTGTAGGCCGCCACGCCGAAGATGGCCACGTTGATCACCAGCACCACGTCGCCGATGGTGATGCCGATCCGGCGACCCACGGCCAGTGCGAGCACTTCGGTGCCATCGAGCACGCTGCCACCGCGTAATGCCAGGCCGATGCCGGCACCGAGGAAAAAGCCACCGAAGACCGCGACCAGCAGCTTGTCATGCGTGACATCGGGGAAGTGTACGAAGCTGGTGACCAGGGCCAAGGTCAGGATGGAAGCGGTGGCGCGCAGGGCGAAAGTGCGGCCAGCGAGCTTGAAGGCGATCGCCAGGAAGGGCAGGTTGATGAGGACGAGCAGGGCGGGAAACGGGAGTCCGCTGAGCCGGGCGGTGAGCAGGGCGATACCCGTGGCGCCACCATCGAGGAATCCGTTGGGAAGCAGGAATCCTTCCAGGCCGAAAGCGGCGGAGAAGACGCCGGTGGTGATGAACACGACGTCCTTCACCATCCTGCCCAAGTTGATGCGTAAGCCGAGAAGACGCTTCGCGCGCACATATCCCTCGCTGGAGTCGCTCTTTCTACCACCGGGATCCGGCAGCGAGCGCAGCACACGGTGCCAGAGGGTGTTCTTCACCCGCACAAGATAGGAGAGCGATCGCGCTCAGTTCACCAGCGAGGCGGCCCCTTCCTTCAGGGCATATCGACTCCAGACCAGGTCGCGGATGCCGCCGGCGGTGAGTACGCGATCGATCGCGATCAAGGCGTAGGGCAGGGTGTCCACACGGTGTTCGGGTAGGCCTGGTACCGAGGCGCGTTGTCCGCGGTCCATGCGGAGGAGACGGTCCTTCAACGCGTCGAATGCGAGGGCGGAGAAGGGGAAGCTCGTGGCATCGTTCGGGAGCATGGTGCTGGTATCCGCTGCGATGATGGCGGCCAGGCTATCGAAGCTGCCTGCGCTCCCGATGAGGAGGTGCGGTTCGTGCCGGTCGATGATGGCGTACAGGGCTTCCAGTCGGTCGTCGAGGTGGGCGGCGATACGTGCCTCCTCCGCCACCGTTATCGGATCGCTCACGGGGATGCGTTCCCGCAGGCGTGTCACCCCGAGTTCATAGCTCGCCTTCCACATCAGCGCCTTCTCCGTGGCGAGGATGAACTCGATGCTCCCACCGCCGATGTCCATCACCAGGGCCGGTTTGCTGGTCAGTGGCACCGCCTGTCGCACGCCGGCCAGGATCAGATCCGCTTCCTCATCGCCGGGGATCACTGTGATGGGGATGCCAAGTTCAGCCATCACCTGGTCCGTGAATGCGGAGGTATTGCGCGCATTGCGCAGGGCGGAGGTGCCGAAGGCCCGCACGGTGGTAACACCCTGCTCTGCCGAGATCTTCTTGAAGGCCGTCAGTACTTCGATCCCGCGCTGCATCGCTTCAGCGGTGATCATTCCCTGCTCGATCCCTCCGCGCCCCAGGAAGACCGGCCGTTCCTCGGCATGGATGACCCGCAACGGCGCACCCGAAGGCTTCTCATAGACCAACAGGTTGAACGTGTTGGTGCCAAGATCAATGATAGCGTTCTTCATGTGCTCACGCGAACATGAGGTCTTGGGAATACCTGGCTACCTCGAATGAAGTGAAGTACCGAGTTGAAGCAGCGAGCGGTCGGGGCTTCATGAGCACAACCTGTCCCGCCTAAGCGGGATGCCCACATGCTCACATGTGTATTCACCCTTTATAGAATAGCCATTTCCCCATCTCCTTCCAGCTCGCCTTCTTGCCGTACATGAGGATGCCGGTGCGGTAGATGCGGCCCGCCACCCAGGTGGTGAGGAGGAAGGTCCCGATGAGCAGGGCCATGCTCAACATGAGCTGCCAGGCGGGGGCGCTGCCCATGGCCACGCGTACCATCATCACGATCGGACTGGTGAAGGGGATGATGCTGCTCCAGAAGACCGCCGGGCTGTCCGGGTTGTACACCGCCATCTGTGCGATGATGATGGCCGCGACCATGGGTATGGTGACCGGGAACATGAACTGCTGGGTATCTGTCTCGCTGTCCACCGCTGAACCGATCGCGGCGAGCAGGGAACTGT
>JAGQVR010000147.1 GCA_020437875.1 Flavobacteriales bacterium | reverse complement strand
CGTGCCAATCCACACTTGAATTTCATCCTAACGTCTTCCCGAGCCAACGATCCACGATGCCGTTGAACGCTTCGGGGTGTTCCATCATGGCCGCATGGCCGCATTCGTCGATCCAGAACAGCTCGCTCTGCGGGATCAGCGAATGGAACTCCTCGGCCACTTCCGGTGGTGTGATCGTGTCCTGTTTCCCCCAGATCAGGCATACGGGCATCTTCAGGTTCGGCAGGTCCTTGGCCATGTTGTGGCGGATCGCGCTCTTGGCGAGCGAGAGGATGCGGATCAGCTTCGACTTGTCGTTCACCGTCACGTAGCACTCCTCCACCAGGTCGTCGGTGGCATGCTTCGGGTCGAAGAAGGTGAGCGCGATCTTCTTGCGCAGGTACTCCTTGTCCTCGCGACGTGGGAAGCTGCCGCCGAACGCGTTCTCATAGAGGCCGCTGCTACCGGTGAGGATCAAGGTGCGCACTTTCTGCGCATGCTTGGTGCAGTAGACCAGGGCCACATGACCGCCAAGTGAATTGCCCAGCAGGTTCACCTGGAGAACGCCGACATGCGTGATGAAGCGATCGAGGAAATCAGCCAGTGCCGGCACGTTCGTGTTCAGCATCGGCAGGGTGTAGAGCGGCAGCATCGGCATCAACACCCGGTAGCGTCCACCGAAGTGCTTGATGGGTCCTTCGAAGTTGCTGAGCGCACCGAACAGGCCATGCAGGAAGATCAATGGCGGGCCATCGCCGACATCGATGTAGGTGAACTCCCCTTCGCGTTTCAGGTACTCCTCGTTCGCCATGCCTTCCGTCCAAATGTAACCGGCTCATTGGAAAGGATGGACCGCCATCACCAAGGGAACGATGCTCGGATCGGGTGATCCCAAGAGGCAAGGTGGATCTCTCGGAGGAACCCTGTGAAAAGGTCGCGGACCCAAAGGACCACTTCTCCCCACCGGAACCACGGATCATGGGATCACACATCGCCATGTTGATCGTAAGTCCCTGATCAACAGTTCGTCCGGCATCCGCCTCCGGATCTTTCGATCGGCATCAAGGCGGTCATTCTTGCGATCCTGGATCAAACTTCATTGTTGATAAGCCCCCACTTCCTCCCACCCTTCGAAAGGGTCGATTTATAGACTGGTAGCGCTACTTCCACAACTTTTGCACACCTTCGCCGTTGAAGAATTATCAACAAGAAGGCAAAAACGGGGGAATAAGTGGGGGTAAGTGGGCAACCCCGCCTACTTTCGCGACCATTCCTGCGTGCATGCGCTATGCTGAACCTGTTGGGGGAATACCCGGGCACCTTGGACGCCAAGAGCCGTGCGCTCCTGCCCGCCGCGCTGAAGAAGCAGCTCGGTGGCACGGAGTCAAAGGGCTTCGTGGTGAACCGCGACGTGTTCAGCGAGTGTCTCGTACTCTATCCGATGGACGAGTGGAACAGGACCAGCGCCGAGGTGCGCCGGCTGAACCGCTTCGATCCGGAGAACGTGGAGTTCATCCGGCGCTTCCTCAACGGGGCCACACCGGTGGAACTCGACGCCTCCGGGCGATTGCTCCTTCCGAAGACGCTGATGTCCTACGCCAACCTCGGCAAGGACATCGTGTTCACGGGCATGGGCGACCGCATCGAGATCTGGAGCGAGGAGGGACACAAGCGCGCGCTGAGCGGGAACGTGGACTTCAAGTCGTTGGCGGCGAAAGTCATGGCCGGTAAACCCAATGACGCATGAGTATCACGACCCCGTTCTTTTACAAGCCTGTCTTGAAGGATTGAACATCCGCCCCGACGGCGTCTATGTGGACGTGACCTTCGGTGGTGGTGGTCACAGCAAGGCCATCCTCGCACAGCTGGGTCCCAAGGGCCGCCTGATCGCATTCGATCGTGATCGGGATGCCTGGCGGAACGCACCCGACGATGAGCGCTTCACGCTGGTGAAGGCGGACTTCCGCTGGCTGCGCAACCACCTGCGTTACCTGCACGCCATCCCGGTGGACGGCCTGCTCGCCGATCTCGGTGTGAGCAGTCACCAGTTCGATACCGGTGCACGCGGCTTCAGCTTCCGTTTCGATGGACCGCTGGACATGCGCATGGATCATCGCGCCAAACGCACCGCCTCACAACTGCTGCGTGACCTGGACGAAGCGGCGCTGACCGATGTGTTGCGGAAGTATGGTGAGGTGGATGGTGCGCACCGCGTGGCCCGGCAGCTGGTGAAGGCGAACGCGGACACGCGGATCGGTACCACGTTCCAGCTGGTGGAGGCGCTGAAGCCGGTGACACCGCGTGGGAAGGAGAGCGCCTTCCTCGCCCAGGTCTTCCAGGCCCTGCGCATCGCGGTGAACGATGAACTCGCCTCCCTGGAAGCGCTGCTTACGCAAAGCGCCGAGGTGATCGCGCCTGGGGGCCGACTGGTGGTTATGAGCTACCACAGCCTCGAGGACCGCCTGGTGAAGAACTGGATGCGCAGCGGTGATCTCGGTGGTGAGGAGACGAAAGACGTCTTCGGCAATCGCAAGCGACCGTTCGACCCTTCAAGCAACAAGGCGATCCAACCAACGGATACGGAGATAGCAAGGAACCCACGGGCCAGGAGCGCCCGATTGAGAATAGCCACACGCACGTGAACAAGCTGCGCGACAAGCAGGAGGAAGAGGCCCCGGCGGCGAAGACCCGCAAGGCCACCACCAGGACCGGTGGCAGCGTGCGCGTGCCCCGCCTGATGATCGGCGTGCTCAACGGCTCCTTCCTCACCCGCGAGAAGTTGCTCGGCAACATGCCCTTCATCCTCTTCTGTGCCGGGCTGATGATCACCTACATCGCATACGGCTACCACACCGAACGTGTGGTCCGTGACCTGCATCGCACCGATTCCGAGCTGAAGGAACTGCGTTCGGAGTACATCACCGTGCGCGCCCAATTGGAGAAGGCTGAGCAACAGAGCCAGGTGGCCTCGGGCATCGGGCAGCTCGGATTGAAGGAGAGCCGCGTTCCACCCGTGAAACTGGAGGTCGAAGAGGACCGCCTTGAACGCACACGCCCATGACGGACAACAAACAGTTCCGCGCGCGTGCCAACATGGTCTATGTGACCATCGTCCTTTTCGCCTTCGCCATCGCCGTCAAACTCTTCACGATCCAGATCGCCGAAGGGGAGAAGTGGCTGGCCAAGGCGGGCACGGTGAGCACCACCTACCGCACGGTGCAGCCCGATCGCGGTCATATCTACAGCGAGGATGGACGCCTGCTGGCCACCAGCGTGCCTGAGTACGAGGTGCGCATGGACATGATGGCGAGCGGACTGACCAACGAACTCTTCCGCGACAACATCGACTCGCTGAGCGAGCGGCTTGCCGTGTTGTTCGGGGATCGCTCGGCCACCGAGTACAAGCGCGACCTCACCGACGCCCGTCATCGAAAGGAGCGGTACCACCTGATCAAGCGCCGCGCCGACCATACCCAGGTGCAGCAGCTGAGGAGGTTCCCGCTGTTCCGCCTCGGTCGCTACAAGGGCGGCCTGCTCACCGAGAAGCGGACCGTTCGTGTGCATCCCTTCGGCCGCCTGGCCTCCCGGAGTGTGGGCTACGTGCTGCGCGACAGCACCACGCTCGGCCTGGAGGGCGGCTACGACCAGTGGCTGCGCGGTGTGACCGGTCGACGGTTGGAGCGGCGCCTGACGGGAGGTGTGTGGATGCCGGTGGACAATGGGGATGGCGTTGATCCCGTGCCGGGCAGCGACATCCATACGACGATCGACATCAACCTGCAGGACGTGGCCGATGCGGCGCTGGAACGCCAGCTCATCAAGCACGGCGCGCAGTATGGCACCGTGGTGGTGATGGAGGTCGGGACGGGCTACATCAAGGCGATCAGCAACCTAACGCGTCGCAACGACAGTACCTACGTGGAGGACCTCAACTACGCGGTGGCACACGCCACCGAGCCCGGTTCCACCTTCAAGCTCGCGAGCCTCATGGTGGGCTTCGAGGACGGCACCATCAAGCCGACCGATACGGTGGATACGCGCAACGGTCAGGTTCGCTACTACAACCGCATCATGCGCGATTCGCACGAAGGTGGCTATGGTCGCATCACGGTTCAACGCGCTTTCGAGGTCTCTTCGAACACAGGCATCAGTGTGGCGGTGCACAAGGCCTACCAGCAGGATCCGAAGCGGTTCGTGGAAGGCTTGAAGCGCATGGGCCTGCATCAGGCCACCGGTGTGCGGATACCCGGTGAGGCCACACCGACGATGCGCAGTCCGGGTGAGAAGGGGTGGAGCGGCGTGAGCCTTCCCTGGATGAGCATCGGTTACGAGACAGCGCTCACTCCGCTGCAGGTGCTCTCGTTCTACAATGCCGTGGCGAACAACGGGAGGATGATGCGACCGCAGTTCGTGGACCATGTATCGCGGAACGGCAAAGTGGTGGAGCGCATGCCGCCGCAGGTGATCAACCCGCGCATCTGTTCGGAGTCCACCCTCGCGATCGTGCATCGCATGCTTCGCGGGGTGGTGGACACCGGCACTGCGGTGAACCTGCGCGCCGCGCACTTCGCCATCGCGGGGAAGACGGGTACGGCGCAGGTGGCGAAGAACGGGAGTTATAAGGAGCATGGCTTGAGCTACCAAGCCTCCTTCGTGGGCTACTTCCCTGCGGATGCTCCGAAGTACAGCTGTATCGTGGTCGTGAACGGGCCGACCATGAGCGGCTACTACGGCAACGTGGTGGCCGGGCCGATCTTCAAGGAGATCGCGGACAAGATCTACAGCAACCGGATCGAGCTGCAGCAGCAGACGCATCTGGCCGTGGTCGACGGACCGCGAACACCGGTGAGCTTGAGCGGTCATTCCGCTGACCTGCGCACCGCGTTGGAAGGTCTGGGTGTGGCCATCTCGGTGGAAGGGGAGAGCGAGTGGGTGACCACTGAGGCCGGAGACTCCACGGTGGTGCTGAAGCCGCGCGGTATTCCGGCGGATGCCATGGACCGTGTACCGAACGTGCTGGGCATGGGCCTGCGCGATGCCCTTTACATCCTCGAGAACCGCGGCCTGCGTGTGAAGGTGCAGGGCAACGGTATGGTCAAGCGTCAGTCGTTGCAACCCGGTTCGAAGGCCTTCCAGGGGTCGACCATCACGATCGAACTGACATGAAGCTGCTGAAGGACATCCTCTACAAGGTGCGCATCGAGCAGGTGGTCGGTTCCACGAACACGGCGATCGAGGCCATCGCCTTCGACAGCCGCAAGGTCGTCGCCTTCACGGCTTTCGTGGCCACGCGCGGTACCCAGGTGGACGGGCACGACTTCATCGAGAAGGCCATCGAGAGCGGTGCGAGCGCCATCATCTGCGAGGTGCTGCCGACCGGGATGAAGGAGGGCGTGACCTATGTGCGCGTGGAGGATGCCGCTGCTGCGCTCGGTGTGCTCGCCGCCAATTTCCACGACCACCCCTCGAAGAAGCTGAAGCTCGTCGGCATCACCGGCACCAACGGGAAGACCAGTACGGCCACCCTGCTCTTCCGCCTGTTCCGTGCGCTGGGGTACAAGTGCGGCCTCATCAGTACGGTGGAGATGCGGATCGGTCAACGCATCATCCCGAGCACGCACACCACGCCCGATGCGATCCGCCTGAACGAGGTGCTCGCCGAGATGGTGGCTGAGAAGGTGACCCACTGCTTCATGGAGGTGAGCAGTCACAGCGTGGTGCAGGAGCGCATCGCCGGCCTGCACTTCACCGGAGCGGTGTTCACGAACATCACCCACGATCACCTCGACTACCACGGCACCTTCGCCGGGTACATCAAGGCGAAGAAGCGCTTCTTCGACCAGCTGCCCGCCACGGCCTTCGCCCTGGTGAACGCGGATGACGCGAACAGCGCGGTGATGCTCCAGAACACGAAGGCGAGCAAGCATTCATTCGCCGTGCGGAACATGGCGGACCACAAGGCCCGCATCGTTGAGAACCAGCTCACCGGGCTGCACCTGAACATCGACGGGCACGACGTGTACTCGCGATTGATCGGTGAGTTCAACGCCAGCAACCTGCTCGCGGCATACACGGTCGCGATCCTGCTCGGCGAGCCATCCATGAACGTGCTCACGGCGGTGAGCGACCTGCAGCCGCCGCGTGGACGCTTCCAGATCGTGCGCAGCAACAGCGGCATCATCGGCATCGTGGATTACGCCCACACGCCTGATGCGCTGAAGAACGTGCTCTCGACGATCAACGATGTGGTGGGCGACAGCGAGCAGGTCATCACGGTGGTGGGCTGCGGTGGTGATCGCGATCGCGCGAAGCGTCCGGTGATGGCGCGCATCGCTTCGGAATTGAGCAGCCAGGTGGTGCTCACCAGCGATAACCCGCGCAGCGAGGACCCCATGAGCATCCTGAACGAGATGCGCGAGGGCGTGCAGGCCGGTGACCAACCACGCGTGTTCGTGAACGCGGACCGCCGCGAGGCCATCCGCCAGGCGGTGGGCATCGCGAAGCCGGGCGATGTGGTGCTGATCGCCGGAAAGGGGCACGAGACCTACCAGGAGATCAACGGGGTGAAGCACCCCTTCGATGACGTGGCCGTGCTGCAGGAAACCCTTGAACTACTCCACAAGTAATGCTGTACCACCTCTTCGACTGGCTTGGTGCGAGCGTTCCTGGTTCGGGGTTGTTCACCTACATCTCCTTCCGCGCGGCGATGGCGGTCTTCGTGTCGCTGCTCATCTCGCTCTGGTGGGGCAAGGGCATCATTAATCTGCTGCGCCGCATGCAGGTCGGAGAGACGGTGCGCGACCTGGGCCTCGAGGGTCAGATCCAGAAGCAGGGCACCCCGACGATGGGCGGCCTCATCATCCTCTCCGCCACGATCATCCCGACCCTGCTTTTCGCACGGCTGGACAACATCTACATCCTGTTGCTGCTGGTGAGCACCGTGTGGCTTGGGACCATCGGCTTCATCGACGACTACATCAAGGTCT
>JAGQVR010000146.1 GCA_020437875.1 Flavobacteriales bacterium | reverse complement strand
CTCCGAACCCCGTTTGTGCCGGGGAGACGGTGAACTTCGACGAGACCACCACCGGCGGGGCGAACTACTTCCAGTGGGACTTCGGCACGGGCAATGGGTTCCAATGGACCGGCGCTGGCGATCAGGCCTTCACGTTCAACACGGCCGGGACCTACACGGTGAGCTATACCGCGAGCATCCAGGGCGCCACGGCCGGTTGTGCGGACACCGCCTCGGTGGTGATCGATGTGCTTCCCAGCCCGACAGCGGGTTTCACCGTGGACAATGACGCCGCCTGTGATCAGCTCACGGTGGCGTTCACCAACACGAGCGTGAACGCCATCTCCCACCAATGGGACTTCGGTGATGGCACCACGAGCACAGACCCTGATCCACCGCCGCATGACTATACCGTGCCGGGCAGCTATACGATCACCCTGCGTGTGATGAACGGTCAGGGTTGTCAGGACATCGCCACGCAGGTGGTGAACGTCTACGAGCCACCACAGGTCCAGATCGGTGCACAGAACGTTTGTGAAGGTTCCGATGCTGAGTTCGCTGACCTCACGGTGACCGAGCCGGGGAATACCATCATCGGTTGGGCGTGGGACTTCGGCGATGGCGCCACCGCGGATGTTCAGGCACCCACGCACCTGTACGCTGCGCCGGGAGCCTACGTGGTGACCTTGACGGCCACGACGCCGTATTGCAGTGGTACCGGTACGCTACCGGTCGTAGTGGAGGCGCGGCCGCAGGCTTCCTTCCTGCCGGACGATGACCTGGGCTGTTCGCCGCACACGGTGAACTTCAGCAACACCAGCATCGGCGGGGTGAATGCGATCTGGACCTTCGGTGATGGTGGCGCCTCCAACGACGACAGCCCTTCCCACATCTACCTGAACCTCGGCACGCAGGACACCATCTACACGGCACAGCTGATCATGACCTCCGCCTTCGGTTGTGCGGACTCCGTCTCGGTGCCCATCACGGTGGCTCCCGGTGTCCAGGCCTTCTTCAGCCACAATGCCACGCCCGGATGTGCACCACTCGCCGTTGACTTCGCGAACGCGAGCGTGGGTGCGGATTCCTATGCCTGGGACTTCGGTGATGGATCGACGAGCAGCGCGACCAGCCCCACGCATGTGTTCGTCAATACCACCCTGTTCCTTCAGACCTTCCAGGTACGCCTGATCGCCACATCGGATGCTGGTTGCGCGGATACCCTGGTGCAGCAGATCACGGCATACCCGACGCCCGACTTCACGTTCGTAGCGCAGCCTGACAGCGGGTGCAGCCCGCACGCGGTCACCTTCCCCGCGGTGGTGGGCGCCGTGTCCTACCAATGGGACTTCGGGGACGGTTCCTCCGGGAGCGGACCTTCACCAACGCACATCTACTTCAACAACACGACAGCGGACGTGGTGTATCCGATCACCTTGATCGGGTCGAACGCCTTCGGTTGTTCGGATACGACCTACGATGAGGTGACGGTGTTCCCCTTGCCCTTTGCGCAATTCACGGTCGCACCAACGACGGGCTGCCACCCGCTCACCGCCACCCTCACCAGCACCTCAACGGGTGGGTCGGGTGTGTCCTGGACCTATGGCGATGGTTCGACCTCGGATACCACCGCGACCACGCATGCCCACACCTGGTTCAACTACGCCGGTCCTGGAGCGACGACCTATCCGATCGGCTTGACCGTTGTGACCGATCATGGTTGCACCAGTACGGCGACAAGCCAGGTCCAGGTCTTCCCTGCGGTACAGGCAGGCTTCGTGGCGGATACCATCGGGTGTGCACCGCTGCCCGTTCAGTTCAGCAATGTCAGCTCTGGCGGTGCCACCTACACCTGGAACTTCGGAGATGCGACCACTTCGTCGGCGACAAGTCCGACGCACACCTACCTGAACCAGGGCTTGAACGATGCCGGCTTCGATGTGGAACTCGTGGCGACCTCCACGTTCGGCTGCACGGATACCGCGAGCCTATCGCTCCTGGTGCATCCACAGCCGATCGCGCAGTTCGTGACCGGTGTGCAGGCGGGTTGCCAGCCATTGCCAGTGAACTTCCAGGACCTCACCATCGGTGCCACGGCATTGGCCTGGTCCTTCGGGGATGGTGGGAGCTTGAGCGCAGGACCTGGCAATACCTCGCATACCTATGTGAACGCGACGGCGGATCCCATCGTCTTCGATCCGCAACTGATCGCCACCTCGCAGCATGGCTGCACGGATACGACTTCGGCTCAGATACAGGTCTATCCGGAGGTCATCGCCGCGTTCGAGGTAGATAGCATCGCCTGTTCGCCGTTCGCGGTGGATCTGACGAACGCCAGCAATGGTGCATCGGCCTACCAGTGGAACATGGGTGATGGTACGATCCTCGTGGGCTTCGAACCGACCTATACCTACGTGAACAACACCACGGCCGATCTGGTCAGGACCATCACCCTTACGGCGACCTCCGCGTTCGGCTGCACGAGCACCGTGAGCAGGACCATCACCGTCTCACCCGTTCCGTCGGCCGCCTTCCAGGCCACGCCGGGTACGCAACAGTTCCCATCGGCGGATGTGCTGGTCCTGAACAACAGTTCGCCGGGGCCCTGGACCCACCATTGGGACTTCGGTGATGGCGGCTCTGCGGCCGTGGCATCGCCCGGCAGCCATACCTATTCGAGCTGGGGTGAGTTCACCATCGAACTGGTGGTGAGTAGTGCGAATTGCTCTGACACGGCCACACAGGTGATCACCATCACCCCGCCGCTGCCCACGGCGAGCTTTCTCGGACAGGGAAGGGGCTGCGCGCCACTGACGGTGGCATTCACCAATACGAGTCTGCAGGGGGTGAGCTACCAATGGAGCTTCGGGGACGGCGGTACGAGCACGGCGGATAACCCCACGTACGTCTTCAACGTAGCAGGGGTCTATTCCGTCACCTTGACCGCCGTGGGCCCTGGAGGAACAACGAACACCTACACCAAGGTCGATTCCGTGGTGGTGCATCCGCGCGCCATGGCCTTCTTCACCTTGCAGCCCACGGAAGTCGCGGTGCCCTCGCAGCCGGTCTTCACCTACAACCTGTCGAGCAACGCCTCGTTGTACACGTGGGACTTCGGCGATGGTACGAGCTCTGCGGAACAGAACCCGGTGCATTATTATCAGCAGGCGGGCACGTATGACGTCGGCCTGATCGCTAACAACGCCTTCAATTGTCCGGATACATTCCTGTTGGAGGAGCTGGTGACGGCGACAGCGGCCGGGGAGATCCAGTTCCCGAACGCCTTCACGCCGAGCGGCAGCGGACCATCCGACGGGGTGTATGATCCGCGCAGTTTCACGAACGACCACTTCTTCCCCCTATACGAAGGGGTGGAGGATTACAAGCTTGAGATCTTCAACCGCTGGGGCGAGCTCCTGTTCGTCACCGAGGATGTGAGGGTCGGCTGGGATGGCTACTACCGGGGCCAGCTCAGCAAGCAGGATGTCTATGTCTGGAAAGCCTTCGCCCGATTCAGTGATGGTCGTGAGACCACCTTGAAGGGTGATGTCACTCTACTCCGTTGAACCATGCAACGTCACTTCTCTTCCGCCCTCCTCCTCTTCCTGAGCACCGCTGCGATCGGCCAGCAAGGCTACAAGAAGATCCATTTCCAGATGCTCGACCAGGCCAAGACCATGCTGGCCAACGAGGATCACGAGGAAGCCGCCAAGATCTACAAACGGCTGTTGCCGGTCGATCCCCTCTTCGCGGAGGTCCAGCACGACATGGGACTGTGTTACGCGAACATCCCGAAGCAGAAGGACAAAGCCGTGGAATACTTCGAACGGGGTGTGGAGGGCGACCACATCGAATCATACTATCAACTGGCACTTGCGCGGCACCGGCAGCAACGCTTCGATGAGGCGGTCGCGCTGTTCGACAAGTACCGGGAGAAGCATGGTCGCATCGTGGCCGACAAGGAGGTGGAACGCCGGAAGGCGATGGCGCTGAGCGCGAAGGAGCTGACCGCCGCGCCGATCGAGCTGGAGATCAGGAACATGGGTCCGATGGTGAATTCCGCGGCGCATGACTACTGTCCATTGGTCACCGCCGATGGCAATACGATGTACTTCACCTCTCGTCGGGAAGGGACCACGGGTAACCTCAAGGACCCATACGGACAATGGTTCGAGGACATCTACATGGCCGCGCGGATCGACGAGATCTGGACCAATGCAGTGAACGTTGGAGGTCCGTTGAACACGTTGGTGCATGATGCGACCGTGGGCCTGAGCCCTGATGGCAGTTCCATGATCATCTACCGCACCCAGCAGAACCTGGTGAGCGGAGACCTGTATGAGGCACGGATGCATGCCCGCAAGTGGCAACAGCCCGAGCTGATGACGCCGATGATCAATTCGGACAGCCATGAGCCGAGCGCAAGCATAGCACCCGGCGGGGATGAGATCTATTTCACCAGCGATCGTCCGGGTGGCTTCGGGGGGCGCGACCTCTATCGCATCCGCCGCCTGCCGAACGGGCAATGGAGCAAGCCGCTGAACCTCGGCCCTAATGTGAACACCCCGTTCGATGAGGATGCCCCCTTCATGCACAGCGATGGCACCACGCTCTTCTTCTCGAGCAACGGCCACAACACCATGGGCGGCTTCGACATCTTCAAGACGGTGCTGACCGACTACGACATGAACGGCTGGTCCGCCCCGGAGAACATGGGCTACCCGCTCAATACGGTGAACGACGATATCTATTTCTGCCTCAGTGACGATGGTCGCACGGGCTACTTCAGCAGTGAACGCGCAGAGGGGCTCGGGATGCAGGACATCTACCAGGTGACCTTCCCGAACACACAATTGGACCACATGGTGGTGCACGGTGTGGTGGCTGATGCGAGTGAGGATCCCATCAAGGCACGGATCATCCTGAGCGATGCGACGGGTGAGGAGATCGTAGGCGTGTACAACACGAACGCCAACACCGGTCGGTTCCTGATGATCCTGAAGCCGCTCCAAGAGTATCGGATGAGCGTGGAGGCCGCTGGCTTCCTGCCCCGGTCAAGCGCGATCAAGGCCATCGCACAGGACGGCTCGCGCGAGATGAGCCTCGATATCACCCTGGATCCGATCCATGCGGTCCAGGGTCTGACCCGGAATGAGGACTAGGTATGCGGCATCGGTCATGCTTGGCTGGATGTTCATGTCGCGGATCGCGGCACAGGACGCCCAGCTGACGCAGTTCTATGCCACACCGACCTATGTGAACCCCGCCTTCGCGGGCACGGGTCTCCAGACGCGCTTCGGGCTTGTGGCCCGGGACCAATGGCCGGCCATCCCCGGTGCCTTCATCACAGCCAACTTCGCGATCGACCACAACCTGAGCGGCATGAACAGCGGCCTGGGTCTGATGGTGCATCACGACCGGGCTGGTTCCGGTGCCCTGCGCTACTCCAGCGTGACCGGACAGTACGCTTACGAGATCCAGCTCAAGCGCAAGGTCTTCCTGCGTCCGGCCCTGCAGATCGGATGGGTGCAGCATGCGGTCGACTATTCACGCCTGGTGTTCGGGGATCAGCTCGCCCGTGGTGGCACGGTCGGTACCTACGAGGTCATGGATGGCACGAGCGTCGGCTATGCGGACATCGGATCAGGTCTGTTGTTCTTCACACCGAAGTTGTGGCTGGGTGCGGCGCTGCACCACATGAACAAGCCGAACCAATCCCTGCTCCTGAACGAGGCACAGGTGCCGATGAAGTTCAGCATGCATGGTGGCTATCGGATCACCATACGCACCCCGGTGATCCGGAAGAACCCGGAGAGCTTCGTGTTCGCCTTCAACTACAAGGCACAGCAGAAGTTCGATCAGTTGGACCTGGGCATGTACTTCGAGCGGGAGCCGATCTTCTTCGGCCTGTGGTACCGGGGACTTCCCCTGTTCAAGCGTTATGCACCAGGCTATGCGAACAACGATGCGGTCGCCCTGCTCGTGGGTACGATCATCGAGGACATGCGCATCGGGTACAGCTACGACGTGACCATCTCACGCCTGGCCGCCAACTCCGGCGGGGCACACGAGATCACCATCGGCTACGAGATCGCATCGAGGCAACGCAAGCGGGCCGCCAGCAAGCGCCGGATCGTGCCCTGCGCCAAGTTCTAGTCGGCACGTTCGCTCAACTCCAGCCACCGGTCCGTCATCCGGTCCAGTTCCTTGACCGTGCGCTCCAATTCGATGGAGTGTTCCATCATCTTGTGATGGTCGTTGCCACCTGTTGCCATGATCACGAGGAGTTCCTCCTTGCGGGTCTCCAGCTTCGGCATGTCCTTGTCGATGCGCTGAAGCTCCAGGCGCTCGGCGTAGGTGAGCTTCTTCCGCGCACTTACCGGGTCTGACGGGTCATGGCGAGGCGTTTCTTCCAAGCCACCACGTACCGCGGGCGATCTCGCCGGCTTCGCATTCTCCGCATCCTCCTTCTGCTTCTCCCGCAGTTCGGTGTAGCTGCCCACCCATTCCTTGATCCTTCCCTCCCCCTCGAACACGAGCAACTTCGTGCAGAGCTTGTCCATGAAGAAGCGGTCGTGGCTCACGATCAACAGGCACACGTCGAGGTCCACAAGGAATTGCTCCAGCGCATTCAGCGTGGGGATGTCGAGGTCGTTCGTGGGTTCATCGAGGATGAGGACGTTCGGGTTGCGCATCAGCACCGTGCACAGGTAGAGCCGCCGCTTCTCACCTCCGCTCAGGGTGCTCACATATTGGAACTGCTTCTCCTTGTCGAATAGGAATCGCTCCAACAGGCCGGATGCGGTCAGGGTCTTGCCCTTGTTCAGGGGGATCACTTCCGCGATGTCGCGCACCACCTCGATGATGCGTTTGTCCTCACTGAGCTGAAGGCCCTGCTGGTCGAAAGTGCCGAGGATCACCGTGTCGCCGATGCTCACCGTTCCCTGGTCGGGCTTCATGCGTCCCACGAGCAGGTCGATGAAGGTGCTCTTGCCTATGCCGTTCGGCCCCACGATCCCGATGCGATCGCCGCGCTTGAGGGAATAGCTGAAGTGCGCCAC
>JAGQVR010000145.1 GCA_020437875.1 Flavobacteriales bacterium | reverse complement strand
GGGTTGGAAGTGAGCAGAATGGAAGGTCGCCGCGCCATGAATGTACGGAGTGGCCGGCCACAAGATCCTGATGATCAGTAAAATACGTCAATAATGGCACTGCCCGTCCTTCAGCACCCGAACAACTCAGCGCTTGCGGCCAGTAGCCGGGCCTCGTCGAAAGGTTTGCCGGTGAGCTGTATGCCGAAGGGTAGTCCGTTGCTGTGGGTCCCAGTAGGCAGGCTTATCGCGGGAACGCCGGCGAGGTTGGCCTGCACGGTGAAGATGTCCTGCAGGTACATCGCCACAGGGTCGGTGATAGCACCATGCGCGAATGCGGTTGTCGGGCAGGTGGGGCTCAGGATCAGGTCGAAGCTCGTGAAGGTCTCCAGCGTGTGGTCGCGAATGATGCGGCGCACCCGTTGGGCTTGGGCGTAATAGGCATCATAATAACCTGCGCTGAGCACGAAGGTGCCGAGGAGGATACGCCGCTTCACCTCCGGTCCGAAGCCTTCCGTGCGGCTCAGTCGGTAGGTCTCGTCCACGCCCTTCGCCTTTGTGCTGCGATGCCCATAGCGGATCCCATCGAAGCGGGCAAGGTTGCTGCTGGCCTCGGCGGTGGCGAGGATGTAATAGGTGGGCACCTGGTGATCGAGCAGGGGAACATCGATCGGTTCCACCGTATGTCCATCCGACCTCAACCGGTCGATATGCCTCTGCAGGTGCGCCACGATCTCCGGATCCATGCCCTGGCGCTCCAGGCCTTCGCGGTAGTAGGCGATGCGCAGTTTCCCGGGATGCTTCAGATCGATGGGCTCCAGTGGCTTCCGGCTCGTGGTGCCATCCTTCGGGTCATGGCCGGCCATGGCCTGGTACACGGCGACGGCATCGGCCACGTTCCGGGTGAAGGGGCCTATCTGGTCGAAGCTGCTGGCAAAGGCGATCAGGCCATACCGACTAACGCGGCCGTAGGTGGGCTTGAAGCCGACCGTTCCCGTGAATGACGCGGGCTGGCGGATGCTACCTCCTGTATCGCTGCCCAGTGCGGCATGCACCGTTCCGGACGCCACGGAAGCTGCGGCGCCACCACTGGATCCTCCTGGCACCTTCGTGTGATCGACCGGATTGAGGACATTCCCGAAGGCACTGTTCTCGTTGCTGCTGCCCATGGCGAACTCATCGCAATTGGTGCGGCCGATGATCACCGCGTCGGCGGCGAGCAGGCGCTCCACCGCGGTGGCGCTGTACAGGGAGGTGAAGCCTTCAAGGATGCGTGAAGCGGCGCTCACCTTGTGGCCCTTGTAACAGATGTTGTCTTTGATACTGAGCACCATTCCAGCAAGTGGCCCTGCATCGCCCTGGCGCACACGGTCCTCCACGTGGGCCGCGTGTTCACGCGCGCTATCGTGGAAGAGCTCGAGGTAGGCGTTGAGTTCGGCGTTGGCCGTGGCCGCAGCAAGCGCACGCTCCACCGTCTCCGATACTCCGCCATCGCGGGATGGGACGGGCGCATTGGATGCGGGATCGTTCAGACTCACGCGTGATCTACTTCGCGTCGTCCTTCTTCTCCTCGCCCTTGCTGGCGTCCTTGAACTCCTTCATGCCCTGGCCCAGGCCGCGCATGAGCTCGGGTATCTTCTTGCCGCCGAACAGCAGGAGCAGGACCACGACGACCAGAACGATCTGCCAGGGCCCGATGACACCGAGCAGGATGGAAAGGAATGGGGAGTACATCTCCGAAGCGATTGTGGGTCAAAGGTAGCCGATCGGACGACCCGGATCAGTCGCGGAAGAGCCAGGGTCCCGGATCGACCTTCACGAGCCCCTCTGCGGTGATCTTCCAGAGCTCGATATGGGCCACGGAGCCGTTGTCGTCGGTGAGCACGGTGCCCACGGTCTGCTTGGTGTCCACCTTCTGGCCCTTGGTCACGCTCACCTCACGCAGGTTGCTGTACACGGTGCGATACACGCCATGGCTCAGGATCACGGCCTTGCCAGCTCCGGGGATCACGATCACGCTGCTCACCTCTCCGCGGAACAAGGCCCGTACACTGGCGTTCTTCTCGGTGGTGATGTCGATGCCGTTGTTCTCGATCACGATGCCGGGGAGCACCGGATGGGGTTGTTTGCCGAAGCGGCTGGTGATGACGCCCTTTTCCACCGGCCAGGGAAGCTTACCCTTGTTCTTTTCGAAGTCGGCGTTCAGTTCCTTGGCCTCGGGGGTGAGTGTCAGGTCCAGTTTCGAGGTGGTACCCGGTTTGGCGCCCGGTCTGGTCTTGGGCTTCAGCTCCGCCTCGATGGCCTTGCGGATGGCCACGTCGAGGTCGCGGCGCTGGCTCTCCTGTTTCTTCTGGGTCTCACGCAGGCGGCCCTCCTCCTTCTTCAGGTTGGTGAGCGCAGCCTGCTGACCATGGCGGTCGCCATCCAGCCGCTTGCGCTCCACCTGCTGTTCGCTCATGAGCTTGGTCTTCTCCTCGCGCTGCACCTGCAGGCCAGCCAGTCGCTCGTCGATGGTGGCGCGGGTCTCCTCGATGAGGGCGGCTTGGCGTTTGCGCTGTTCGGCGATCTGGGAGAGATAGCGCGAACGGCGGTAAGCCTGCTGGAAACTGTTGGCCGCGAAGAGATAGCTCATGCGGTCATAAGCGCTCCGGTTGCGATACGCGAACTGCAGCATGCGCGCATATTCCTCGCGGAGTGTCTCAAGGTCCTGCTTCAATGAGGCGACGAGTTCCAGATCCTCGGTGATGCGTTGGTCCACCTTGCGGAGTTCACCGCTCATGGCATTGATCAATTCCTCCCGGGCCTGGATCTGGCTCTCCAGCAGGCGCAGTTGCTCCTGGGTGACGCGCTGTTCCTTCCGGGCCTGATCGATCAGGGCGGTGGTCGTCTTGATCTGCTTGTCGAGCGCGGCCCGTTTCTTCTCCAATTCCTTCTTGCTCTGCGCGGAAGCGCCTGCCACAAGGAGCAGGAACAGGAAGGCAACGGCCAGGCGCGGCATGACCACGAAGTTGCGGATCATGTGCATGATCCTCATGGCATCGGGGTGAATTTCTCAGGTATGCGGAAGCTCATCTGCAACGGACCTTCCAATTCCACACGCGAGAGATCCAACAGGCCAGTCGCCTGCCGTTCACCATCGCGCAGGGTGATGCGGATCCGGGTGGGCAGGTGGTGGATGGAGGCATCGCCCCGTTCCTCATAACGCACATCGGCGGTCTGGTCGCGTACGAGGTCGGCGATCTGCACGCGTGAAACGAGGAAGCTGTCGGGTTCGATCCAGTACCGCAGGACGATGGCTTCCTTCTCCTCGGCCTTGCGCAGTGTGCGCTCCAACCGCTTCTCCTTCATGTCGCGATCGTGAGCGAGGGTATCACCCGGGCTGATGTCCTCGGCGGCCCGGATGAACCGGCGTTTCTCACGGCTCGTCAGGACGTACTGCCCGTCCTCCCGGTCGCTGCGGTATTTCTCCGAAGGAACAAGACCGATGGGCTTTCCCAGCAGGGCCTGTTGGAACAGGTCGAGGCTGGGTTGCAGCCCGAAGCGCGCCTTCGCCGTGCCCGTATCGCCCACAAAATACTCGTCGTGGAGCTTGTCCATCAGCTTCAGCGAATCCGAGGTGAGCAGGATGCGCGCCACCTCGATACCGAGCGCGGGCACCACGCTGATCCAGGCGGCACTATCGCGAACGGAGCGGATCTGTGCCTTGAAGCTCTTGCCTCCATCGGGAAGTTCGATATCCACGCCGGCCTTCGCCGAATAATAACGGAAGGTGTCGGCATGTGCCGCCGTGACTCGCTCGATGAGCTTCTCGGCGCTTCGCGCCGGCAGTTCGGGTCGCAGGATGGGTATCGGCTTCCGGGACTTGCAACCGGCGGCAAGGAGGAGCGCGGAAAGCGCCAACGCGATGCTCCCCCCGTTCATTCCACGCGAACGCCTTCGTTGATCTTGCGGTCCAACAGCTCGCTACCTCCGCCTAGCTCCTTCGCCTTGCGCCATTGTTCCAGGGCACCTGTCTTGTCGCCGAGCTCGAAGAGGATGTCGCCGTGGTGTTCCGCCACCACACCATCGACCTCTCCGGAAGCCACCGCCTTCTCTATCCAGACCTTGGCATCAGCGTAACGATGGAGCCTGAACAGGACCCAGGCATAGGTATCCATGAAGGTGGCCGCGCCCGGGGCAAGCTCGAGTGAGCGAGCGCTCATGCGTTCAGCCTTCTCCAGCTGCGTGTTACGCACGCTGAGGTAATAGGCGTAGTTGTTCAACGTGCCGGAGTTGTCCGGTTCCAGCGCAAGGGACTTGTCGTAGGCCTTGTCCGAATCGGCGTGCCGACCGGCCTCGTTGTACGCATCGCCGAGGCTGCTCCAGAACTGGGCGAGCAGGGGTGGGTTGTCCACGACCATGTCACGGCCCGTGATCAGGGTCTCGATGGCGGCATCGTGCTGCTTGAGCTGGGAAAGGGCGATGCCGTTGTAGATGTAAGGTTCCGGTACCGTGGGAAAGATGCTGATCGTCTCCTCCGCGTCGGTGTGCAGGGATCCGTGGTCCCCGAGTTGCAGGTCCAGTTGGAGCAGCTGCATGTGGATGGGGAAGCGCTCCTTCTCTGTGCGCAATGCTTCGCGGAACTGGTCGCGCGCCTCTTCCAGTTCGCCATCGCGAAGCAGGAAGTCGCCGTGGATGGTGTGTGGTTTCCCGCTTTCGGGGTGCGCTTTCTCGAGGGACTCGATCAAGGCGTAGGAGCGACGGATCAGGTCGGGGCGGTCGTTGGGCTGTTCACCCTCGCGCTCGGTCATTTCGAAGAAGCCGATGAGCACCTGCATCTTGGCGTCGATGTCCAGGTCGGGGTCGAGGAAGGCGAGGCCGAGTTCGTTGTATGCCTCTTCCATCTTCCCAACACCGTAGTAGTGTTCGGCAAGGGCGATCCGGAGCATGCTGTTATCCGGGTCGCGCTCCAACGTCTTCCGGTATTGTTCGAGTGCTTTCTCGTGTTCGCCCTGCTGGTCGTAGATCTCAGCGAGCAGGCCCATGTATTGGGGCTCGTCGGGGTAGGCTTTTGCCGCGCGCTCCACCAAGGCCTGTGCTTCCACCATGCGGCCCTGCTGGCTGAGCACGGAGAACTCGTGCATGATGAGCTCCTCGCTCAGGCCGAAACGCTGTTCCTGGTCATTGAATACCTTGATCGCCTCATCCACCTTGCCGCCGTAGGCCAGCATGTTGGCCAGGTCGAAATAGACCTCATAGCGGTCCGGCCATTTGGCGAGCACATCGCGGTAAACGGTGGCCGCATCGTCGCTCTGCTCGTTCTGGGCGTACAGGTCGGCGAGCAGGAAGCGGTACCAGATGTTCTCCTTGTCCGCGGCCACGGCGCGTTTGGCGTGATCCACGGCAGCGGGAAAGTTCTGTCCCTGGTGGTAGAGTTTGGCGAGCTCGAAATGTGCCGCCCCATTGGTCGGGTCCAGCTTGAGGCATTGCTGGTAGAGTTGAACGGCCTTCGGGATCTGGCCGCCCAATCGGGCCTGGGTCGCCTCCATGAAGATGCGCATGACCTGGGCCCGCTTGTCTCCTGGGGCGTTCGTGGCCGCACTCGGCTCCGCAGCACCCGTGTGCTTTTCTGCCACGGTCTTGGGACCGCTGCACGCCACCAGCACGAGCACCAACGAACCAAGAACAGCGCGCTGCATGACGAGCAGCACGCCTTCTGAGCGCGGCGTGTGTGGTATCGTGGCCCGGAACATGGTCATCCCAAGGTACTGTCGTCGCTGATGCTGACATCAAGTGCCGTGCCCTTCACGCTGGCCCGTTCGCCGATCATGCTGTTGTCCATCACACAATCCTGTACACGCGTATGGCCGCGAAGGATCGAGTTCCGCACAACGCTGCCGCTGACCACAGCACCGCCCTCGATGGACACGTTCGGCCCGACGATGCTATTGGTGATCGTCACGTTCTCGCCGATGAAGCAAGGCTCGATCACCAAGCTGTGCTCCTGTTTCAACGAGGCACTGACCAGCCCTTTCTCTCCCTTCAGGAAGCCGAGGACCTTGGTGTTGGTATCGACCATGGCGTTCTTGTTGCCACAATCCATCCACACGTCCACGCTGCCGGCCTTGAAGCGTGCGCCCTTCTGCTTCATATTCTCCATGGCGTTGGTCAGTTGGTACTCGCCCTTGTCCTTGATGTCGTTGTCGATCAGGAACTGCATCTCCTTGCGCAGGTACTCGCCATCGGCGAAGTAGTAGATGCCGATGATCGCCAGGTCGCTCACGAACTCCTGGGGCTTCTCCACGAACTCGGTGATGATGCCGCTGGCATCGAGCTTCACCACGCCGAAGGGCCGCGGATCCTCCACCTTGTTCACCCAGATCACGCCATCGCAGTCCTTGTCCAGCTTCAACTTGGCACGGAAAAGGGTATCCGCGAAGGCCACGATCACCCGGCCGCTCAACGCCTTTTCGGCGCAGAGGATCGCATGGGCGGTGCCCAACGCCACCTCTTGATAGTGGATGGTGCCCTTGGCGCCCACGGCCTTGGCGATCGCCACGAGCTCGTTCTCCACCTTCACCCCGAAGCTGGGGTGCACGATGAAGGCGACCTCTTCCACGGGTTCGCCGGCCACGGCGGCCAGGTCCTCCACGAGGCGTTGTACGATGGGCTTGCCGGCGATGGGCAGCAGGGGCTTGGCGGTGGTGTGGGTGTGCGGACGCATCCGCTTGCCCATGCCCGCCATGGGGACGATGATCTTCATTCAGCTTTGTTGTCAGCGCACGCCGGTGTGGCCGAAGCCCCCTGCGCCGCGTTCCGAGGCGCGAAGGTCCGGAACTTCCTCGAAACTCACCTGCACATACCGGGCGATCACCATCTGGGCGATGCGCTCTCCGTCCTTCACCTCGAAGGGCTGCGGTCCGTGGTTGATCAGCAGTACGCCCACTTCGCCCCGGTAGTCGGCATCGATGGTGCCCGGGCTATTGAGGACCGTGATCCCGTGCTTGAAGGCCAGTCCACTGCGGGGGCGCACCTGGGCCTCGGTCCCATCAGGCAGTTCGAGGAAGAGCCCGGTGGGGATGAGGC
>JAGQVR010000144.1 GCA_020437875.1 Flavobacteriales bacterium | reverse complement strand
CACCTGCCCCACGCTCTCGGTAACGGCCTCGAAGAGCGGATTGCCCAAGGGTACCGGAAGGATGAGGTTGCCCTTGATGGTGGAGGACACATCCGGCAGGCGTTGCGCAAGGCCGTGCACGCAGATCGCGCCGATGAGGAGGGTCGTGGAGAGCGAACGCAGCATCATGCCTGCTGAAGACGGAACTGGCGCACGGTGCGTTGTGTGGCGGTGGCCATTTCGAGGAAATAAGTGCCATCGGCCAACGAAGGAAGCGCCCGCTCCAATTCGTGATCACCCACGGCCAAGTGTACATCCTCCCACGCATGCATAGGCGCATGGGCGTGATCGAGCAGGCGCGTGCTGATCAATTGTTCCCCCGGTACTTTCAGGCGCACCAACAAGCGGGCCGGGTGATAGGCCAGGTCCAGCGCGAGCAGTTCGGCGTGGAGCGGCGCCGGCATGTCCTTCGCAAGGATGTGCTGGCGCAAGCGACGCCAGAGGATCAGGAGCACGAGGACGCTCAGGCTCACGATCAGCGCCGTGCGCACATTCAGCAGGTCCTTCTCGCTCATAGGGTGATGACGCCTGGGACCTCCGAGGCCTTGTCATAGCGGGCCACCACCTCTTCAGCGCTGAGCATGACCTCCTTGATCGTGAGGCTGATGTATCTACCGCCGGTGCTGTACTTCCGGAGGATCTCGCTCTCTGGCGGGAACAGGGCCACGAGCTGGTCCAGCCGGTCCTGATCGGGTTCCAGGATGAACTTGAACATGTAAACCGAAGGCCAGGCCTGGATCTTCTCCAGGGTCTGCCGCAATTTGTCCTTCGCTTCCTCGCTCAACATGGTGAACTTTGCAAAGGTAGGCCGCCCATTGAACCTTTCCGGGACAACGGTGTACGGCAGCACATAGTACCCATGTCCATGTCCGCCTTGCGCATCGCCGGTTCCATGTTCCTCCTGCTTCCCCTTCTCGGATGGGGTCAGGCGAACACGGAGAAGGCCCAGGATGACCAACAACAGGTGCCTGCCATCGCCGAGCCTTACCAAGGTGGATGGAGCGTGCCGGGGGATGCCGTGAAGGAGGAAGCGGAAAAGAGTCGCAAGGATCTGGAACAGCCAGCGAACTTCGGCGCCCAGCAGCAATTGGACCACCTCCGTTGGGACCGCAACGCCACCCTTGCACGGAACGCAGGCGACATACCCGCCGTGGACCAGCGGCGGCTGGTGGAGCTGGCCATGGAACTGAACAGTACGGCGCCCAACAGCTTCGAGGCGCATATGGCCAACTATTACACGCAGTTCCCCGCGCCAGCGGCCTTTGACGAATTGGAACGTGCTGCGGACAAGGGCAACGCCCGCGAGGAACTGATCGCACCGCGTCTGGTGAACGCGGCCCGCAAGGATGACACCGCCGAACTGACCGCCCGCGCGAAGGACATGAAGGTGCGCGGGCGGATCGCCCCACCGCTCTACCAGGTGGCCAACGACATCCTGGCTTCCGTGGAACCCGGTGCGCTCTTGTTCGCTGCTGGCGAGATGGACGCATACCCCTTGTGGGTGGAGCAATACGCGAACGGCCGCAGCAAGGACCTCTTCGTGGCCGATGTGCGCCTGCTCGCGGATCCGGCCTACCGCGCGTTGGTGTGGCAGCACGCCAAGGCACGCGGCACGGTGGCTGCCGAAAGCGGCTTCATCGGTGCGCTGGCTGCAGCGACATCCCGACCCGTTTACCTCTCCCTGGCCCTGGGCGCGGACGTGATGGCGCCGTTGAAGGACCGCCTGTACGTGACCGGATTGGCGATGCGACTGAGCAGCACGCCCATTGACAACCTGCCTTTGCTGGAAGGTCGTTGGGACCGCTTGAAGAAGCCGTTGAACGCCGGGCCGCTCTCGCGGAACTACCTGGTGCCCGGTTCGGTACTGCTGACGCATTACCGGGCGATCGGTGACGAGCCGCGCGCTTCACGCCTGGAACATGAACTGCGCACCATGGCCAGGCAGCTGGGTGCCACCAATGCCCTGCTGCGGAGCGGCGTCCTGCCCCACTGACCATGCGGATCTTCGGCACGGAATACGGCAAGTTGGGCGATGAGCGCCTGATGGAGCTCGTGGTGAAGGGCGATGAGAAGGCCTTCGCGGCGATCTATGACCGTTACCATCGGCGGCTGCTGAGCTATTTCCACCGGATGCTCTGGAGCGACCGGGAGATGGCGCAGGACTTCCTGCAGGACCTTTTTACGAAACTGGCGACCCGGCCGCAGAGCTACGACCCCGGAAGGCCTTTCCAGACCTGGCTCTTCAGCGTGGCGAACAACATGTGCAAGAACGCCTATCGCCATGAGGCGGTGGTGCGGGAGGCGGCGGTACACCTGCGCAATGGGGTGGATCGTGAGGAGGCCGTGGGTGGCATCGGCGTGGACCGGGAACACTTCCGCGACCGCCTGGACGAGGAGCTGGACAAGTTGGAGCCGGATCACAAGGCCACCTTCGTGATGCGTTTCCATGAGGATATGCCCATCAAGGAGATCGCTGCGGCCTTCGGGTGCAGCGAGGGCACGGTGAAGAGCCGCATCTTCTACACCCTGAAGAAACTGGCCGAGCGCATGAAAGAGTTCGACCCCAATGCATTGACAGCCCATGGAACGGCACGAACGATACGACCCTGAGGACATCGAGAGCCTGCTCTCGGAGCGGGGCTTCGACGAGCTGTTGCCCGACGAACGCGCCTTCGTCCTGCGCCACGTGAACGGGCGCGAGGAGTACGAGCGGATGCGCGCCCTGCTGCACTACGTGCGCCCGGATGAACGGCAACGTGGCGGCATTGAACCGGAGGAGCGGGTGCGCGAGAACGTACTGGCCGCATTCCGGGCGCAACAACAACCCGCCTGGCGCATCTGGTTGAACAGCGTCTCGCTCTGGCTGGCGCCGAAGGAGGCAGCCGCCGCATGGCGCCCTGCCCTGGCCTTTGCTTCGCTCGCCCTGCTGATCGTGGCCGGCGTGGTGGTGGTGCGCCAATACGAAGGTTCCGGCAAGGATCCCGCGCTCGCCGAGTTGCAGGTGAAGGAAGTGAAGGAGACGCCGGCCCCATTTACACCGCAGCCTGAGCATGAGGCGGCTGAGGCCCCCAATGAGGACTTATCTGCGATCGGTCGCGATACCAACGCCGGATCCGGGACGAAGAACCTGAGCACGTTGACCGCCCAAGCCGCGGCAAGCGAACGACCGGCTTCGGAGGCGAAGTTCCTGGAGCAGAACGAGACGATGATCGTGCGCGAGGAGGCCATGATGGATATGGCTGCTGAGGCGGAGAAGATGCCCCAGCCGACGGCCCCTCCCGCCATGACCGATAGCTACCTGTTCGAGGCCAGTCCCGGCTCACATGTCGTTACATCGGATGAGTTGACCCGCAACATGAGCACCACCAACGCGACCGGTGCCGTGGCCGTGGAGTCGGTGAGCAAGGCGGCGAAGACGAAGCAACGGGCCAAGGCGGATGTACCTGCGAGCCGTAGCATGGCGGAAACGCCAGGGATCCTTGACCTGGTGGCGTCCGGCTGGTGAGCAGGAGGTCGACTACTGGACCGTGAAGGTCTCGGTGATGTCCAGGTCGCGAGCCTGCACGCTGAGAGTGGCGGCGCCCTTCGGGAACATGCCCTTGTCAAAGCGGCGAACGAGTTCCTCGGTCATCGCCTTGCCCTCCTCCACATATACGGTCTTGCCTTTGGCGTCGCGGAAGACCAAGTGGACCTTGCCAATGCGGCGGTGGTGCTTGATGCTCACGTTGATCATACCCGAACCACGCTGGCATTCCACCTTGACGGAGGATGCTCCATCGACATCCGGTCCGTTCGCCGCCAAGAGCGGTGCAGCCGAAAGGAGTGCACCCAGTATGAGGGCCAATGGCTTGGGCGTGATCCACATGTTGCAAAGGTAAGCGGTTCGGGCTTCGGCGCAAGATCCTGACCAACTGAAGGTCAGCCGGGTTGGATCCCTATGACTGGCTGATTCAGCCTTCCCACTTCCGGTCGTGCCCAGCCGGGACCAGTTCCTCCCGATCAGTGGAGCGCAAGGCGAAGTCGAAGCCATCGTACACGCTCCAGCCTCCGAAGGCACCATCGGCCCGTATGGCGAGGAATCCCACCTGCTTGCCATCCATGTCCTTGTTCTGGCGGATGATGCGGCGAACGGCTTCCTTGCATGCTTCGGTCGGGTCCATGCCCTGGCGCATCAATTCGACAACGCTATGGCTGCCCGCTGTGCGGATGACGAGTTCGCCCACCCCCGTCGCACAGGCGGCACCGGCCTCCCCATCCACGAAAAGCCCGGCGCCGATGATGGGGCTGTCCCCCACCCGGCCGTGTATCTTGAAAGCCAGGCCACTGGTGGTGCATGATCCGGCAAGGCGACCGTCGGGATCCATCGCCACCATGCCGATGGTGTCATGGTTCTCGATGTTCACCACGGGCTTGTACTCGGCCTTCTTCAGCCACTCCAACCAGGCGGCGCGCACTTCGGGGATCTCCACATCGCGGGGCGTGAAGCCGTTCTCCAGGGCCCAACGTTCAGCTCCAGCGCCGGCGAGAATCACATGCGGCGTTCGCTCCATCACGGCGCGTGCTAAACTGATGGGGTGTTCGAAGCGCTGAACGAAGGCCACGGCACCCGCCCGTCCGTCATGGTCCTGGATGCAGGCGTCCAAGGTCACATGCCCGTCGCGGTCCGGCATGCCACCCAGACCAACGCTGCGGTTGCTGAGATCGCTTTCCACGACAGCAACGCCTTGCTCCACCGCGTCGAGGACGTCACCACCATTACGGAGGACCTCCCACGCCTTTGCGTTGGCGGCCATGCCATGCTTCCAGGTGCTGAGCACCAAGGGACCTTTGGCCTGCACCGTGCCGGGCTCTGTCGCTGCATTGGTGGTGGCATCGGCACAACCGGTGGCCAGGGCCGCGATCCCGGCCGATCCGAGCTTGATGAAACGCCTGCGGTCTTGAAGGGACATGGTGCGCAAGCTAACGACCATCTTTGTCCGACATGCAGGCTGCACCACCACCTCCCTCCGGATCCCGTGCGACCGGCTCAAGGCATGCGATGGCAGTGCTCACATCGCTCTTCTTCCTGTGGGGCTTCATAACGGTGTTGAACGACGTGCTCGTGCCGCACTGGAAGAAGCTCTTCACCCTGAGCCATGCCCAGAGCCTGCTGGTGCAGTTCTGCTTCTTCGGGGCCTACTTCATCGGATCGCTTCTGTACTACCTGGTCTCGCGTTCAACGGGTGACCCGATCGAGCGCATCGGTTATAAGCGGGGCTTGATCATCGGCCTGGGGATCTCGGCCCTGGGCTGCGCGCTCTTCGCACCCGCCACGGCGCTGCACAGCTACGCGGCCCATCTTGTGGCCCTGTTCGTGCTGGGGCTTGGCTTCACGGTGCTGCAGATCGCTGCGAACCCGTTCGTGGCCATCGTTGGTGCCCCGGAAGGAGCCAGCAGCCGCCTGAACCTGGCCCAGGCCTTCAATTCACTCGGCACCACCTTGGCGCCGCTGATCGGTGGCTGGTTGATCTTCACCAACAACGATCCGGCCACTGCGGTACGTCCCCCGTACATGGGCCTGGCACTCGTACTGGTACTGATCGCGATGATCGTTGGTGCTACCCGCCTGCCTGAGCCAGCTCGTGCGGAACGGACCGAGCGAAGCCATGCGCTGCGTCATCCGCAGTTGCGATGGGGCATGTTGGCCATCTTCTGTTATGTGGGTGCGGAAGTGGCGATCGGCAGTTTGTTCATCGGATTCCTCGCGCTCGATAGTGTGATGGGGCTGAGCGAGGACGTGGCGAAGCACTACCTCAGCCTTTATTGGGGCGGCGCGATGACCGGGCGTTTCCTCGGTGCGGTGGCGTTGAACGACCGGCTTCCGTTCGGAAGGAAGCTCAGCATGTTGACGGGCATCGGTGTATTGATGTTCGTGCTTCTCGTGCTGCTGAACGCTCCTTTGGGCGGTGTGCTCGGCACCGACGGACCATGGATGCCTGCCATGTTCACGGCGATCGAAGGAACGATGAACGACCTATGGCCCATGGCCTTCCTGATCTTGTTGAACATCGGGGTCGGTCTGATGGCGCGCACCCATGCTGGCCGGGCGATGGCTCTGTTCGCCCTGGTAGCAGCCCTGCTGGTGCTCGGCATCATCGTGATGGCAGGTCCGTGGGCCTTGTGGAGCATCGTGGCCATCGGGCTGTTCAATTCGATCCTCTGGAGCAACATCTTCACGCTGAGCATCGCCGGGCTGGGTCACGACACGGCGCAAGGATCCAGCTTGCTGGTGATGATGATCCTGGGCGGAGCCTTGATCCCCTGGTTCCAAGGCGGCGTGATCGATCTGCTCCACGCGGATGACGGACCTTCGCGAGCCTTCCACATCAGCTTCGTTCTTCCTCTCCTATGCTATGCGTACCTGGTCTGGTACGGGTGGCGTGGATCCACCCTACGCCAATGAGCATGATCGCAGGCATCGATATCGGTGGTACCTCCAGCAAGATCGGTCTTGTGATGGATGGACGGGTGGTAAGACAGACACGGATAGCGACCACGGGCCATGCCGACGACCATGCGTTCGCCGATGCCATGGCCTCGACCGTTCGTTCTCTACTTGCCGAGGGAGGTGATGGAACCCTGGCCGCAGTGGGCATCGGTGCCCCGAACGCCAACCAGTTCACGGGCATCATCGAGATGGCCCCGAACCTGCCGTGGAAGCACGACGTACCGCTCGCGCGCATGTTGCAGGACCGGCTCGGGGTGCCAGCAGTGCTCGGCAATGATGCGAACGCCGCGGCTTTGGGTGAATGGCGTTACGGTGCCGGCAAAGGCTACGATGATCTGTTGGTGGTGACGATCGGCACCGGTGTGGGCAGTGGCTTCATCGTGAACGGGAGGCTCCTGCTGGGCGGTGCAGGGAATGCCGGCGAACTGGGACATATGATCGTGGCCATCGACGGAAGGCCTTGTACCTGCGGTCGTAAAGGCTGCCTGGAGGCCTATGTGAGCATCCGTGGGATGCGGCAGACCTATGCGGAACTCGCCAA
>JAGQVR010000143.1:3212-7158 GCA_020437875.1 Flavobacteriales bacterium | reverse complement strand
GCCCTGGCCCTGACCCTCGTACTCCTGGGAGGGCTGGTCCGATTGATAACGGGGCTCTTCCCGGTCGCCGTCGTTGCTGTTCCGGGTGCCATCCTGGCGACCTTCGCCTTCCTGGGTACACGCCGGGCGTGGGTGGGCGAGGCCACGGTCCTCTGCCTGCTCGTTCTGGCCATCTGGTCGCAGTACACGGGGTCCTGACCGCACCGTTACCTTCGCGCCGCGCGCGGGACATCACACCGCCGTACCCATCGCGATGAAATTCGGCGTCGTAACCTTCCCGGGATCCAACTGCGACGAGGACATGATCCATGTGCTCGGCACTCTGCTCGGCCAGCCCGTGGAACGGCTCTGGCACAAGGAGCACGACCTGAAGGGGGTGGACATGGTGGTGCTGCCCGGGGGCTTCTCGTACGGCGATTACCTCCGCAGCGGTGCCATCGCACGCTTCTCCCCGATCATGCAGGAAGTCGTGGCGCATGCGAAGAAGGGTGGCCTGGTCTTTGGCGTTTGCAATGGTTTCCAGGTGCTGTGTGAAGCTGGGCTCGTTCCCGGTGCATTGCTGCACAACGAGGGGCAGAAGTTCGTGGCACGCAACACCTGGATCAAGCCGGCCACCCGACGGACCGCGCTCACAAGCCTCGTTCCGGACAAGGCGCTGAAGATCCCGATCGCGCATGGTGAAGGGCGTTACCACGCTGACGCGAACACCCTGAAGGCGTTGAAGGACAACGACCAGGTGCTCTTCCGCTATTGCGATGCGGAGGGACGGATCACCGATGAGGCGAACCCCAACGGGAGCAAGGAGAACATCGCCGGTGTGTGCAACAAGGAGCGCAATGTCTTCGGCATGATGCCACACCCGGAGCGGGCTGCGGATGAGCGCCTCGGGAACACCGACGGACGTTCGCTCTTCGATTCGCTGTTGAAGGCGGCCTTGACGACCGTCTAAGGCACCACGCGCCGCAAGAGCGGTGCGACCCGTTTGGTGCGCTCCGGTTCCAAGGTGATCGAGGTGTCGTTCCCGTCGGCACCCTTCCATCCATCCAGCTCAACGCCCTCCGCAGGCGTGAATTCCATGTGCAACGTGATGCCTTGGAAACAGATGATCTCCTGTGTTCCCGATGGCAGCGGCATCCCTTCGATGTTCAGTGATCCTTGGTCCTCCGCAGGGACCTGAACGCTGACCCGCCGGACCTTCCGGCCTGTGGCCTGGCCGAGGTAGGTGCTCAGGTATCCGGGTCGTTGGCCGATGAATTCGTTCATCCACTGCTCGGACTCGGAAGGTGAGGGGCGTGGCATCTCATCGTTCCACCGCGCGTGATCGGCCTCCAGCCACCCACGATCCACCGCGACCAGGCTGTCGAGCAGGGCATGGCCGGTCACTGGTGAAAGCACCGTGGAGAGCAAGGCGCTCATGCGCGCCAGCAGCATCGGCTCCAGTTCCTTGTGGGCGAGCAGCTGGGGGATGTACGGTGTTTCCGCCCCAACGCCCGAGGCCATGCGTTCCACGCTGTTCTCGCTGTACGGTGCCCAGAGGTCCATGTCGAAGAGCACCCATCGCCACCGGCCTTCCGGCACGCGCGGACGGTAGAGGCGGACGTTGAGGTCGTGGTCGGCGCGGCCGGTCCAGAGGTCCAGGCAGGCGAGGTCGATCAGGTTGGCCACATCGATGTGACGTTCCAGGGTGTCTATTGGCGCAAGTGCCATCAGATGTGCGATGGCCGGCCCGAAGGAGGCATCACTGCCGGAGAGCACCCGTGCGGCAGGACCTTCCAACACATGCACCGCGCCAGCATCGCTGATCCGCTCCAGCCATTGCCTGTCCTTGGGGGGCATCCAGCGGTACAGGCCCCAGTATTCGCCATTCAAGTACAGCGGCATCGGTCGCGACGGTTGAACATCCACGTGCAGGCCGTTCCGGAGGATGGTGAGTTCAACGAAGCGATTGCGGAGATAGGTGTGTGCGCCGGCATCGGCCCGCAGGATGCCCTCCTGGAAAAGCTCCTTCTCGTTCAAACGGAGACCCTGCGCCGGACTATCGTATCGGTCACGTGCATGCAGTTTGAACGAACGCTTCGGCAGGCTGCGCGATCCGCTGCCATGGATACTGAGGCCGATGGGAACGGGTGCATCCGGCGATCCGTTGAACTTCACCATGGCCAGGCGCTCCCACGAACGACCGCGGCGGCTGAAGTTCGCGTGCACCCCCTCCACATTGATGCCGACGCTGTCATCGGAGAGCAAGGACCCATCCATGGCGATGGTGATGCCCTCCGCCGGCGCATCGCCGCGATGGAAGGTGGAGCAGAACTCCTTGCTGGGCAGCCGACCATCCACGAAGGCGCGCGCACGAATGACCATGTCGCGGTCCACCTCGATGGGATGGTCGTAGCGCAGGCCATGTTCCGCCGTGGGTTCGGTGCCGTCGGTGGTGTATCGGATCACAGCGTCCTGATCGGCGTTCAACGCTAGGATCGTCCTCGAGTCGAGCAGGGCGAGCGTGGTATCCACGAACGGTGTAGCCGTGCGGCCATGCACCGGTCGCAACCCCGCGTTCGGCGATCCGGGCGTGGCTTCCGTGAAGAAGCTCCACTGTTCGCGGTCGCCATCGGTCAAGCGTCCCACGCTCAGGTCGCCAGCCATCGCCGGGTAGGTGAAGACGTCCTGGACGGTGAGCCCGTCCGCGGCGATGAGCAAGAGCGTGCCTCCCTTCCGGGGAAGGGTGAAGCCGGCATGATCGGGACCAAGGTCCGGCTCGCCATCGAACCAGATGATCCGATGTGCATGTGGTGCTATCCGGAGCGGCCCCTTCAGTACATGGGTGCGCCCGACCACCGCGAAACGCATTCCGGCGATATCGATCTCCTGTTCGGTCGGGTTGAACAGCTCCACCCAGTCGGGCGTACTGCCGTCCTCCGCGATGTGGGTATGCCGGTTGGCAGCCTGAAGCTCGTTGATCAGCACGCCGTCCTGTGCGGATGCGGCGAACGCGATCGTACACAGCAGGATGGTAGCGCCCTTCTTCACCGGCCGAAATTAGGGCAATGCCCCCCTAAAGGGCATTCCGCGTCACATAGTAACGCCAGGCAACGATGGCCTTCTGCATCCCGTTCAACCGCAGCAGGTCCTTGTCCCAGAGCTTGGGCAGGAGCAGCTTGTTCAGACGTGCGAGCAGACGGAAGAATGAGCGGCGCATGGTCAGTGGTGTTGCAGGCCACAATCCTCACCGGTCCGTTCCAGTTCGATGGTGGCGTGGTGGATACCCAGCGCGGCGAGCACCTCGCGAGCGGTGGCCTTCAGGCGTAATGCGGCGGGGAGGTCCACATCGGCGACCACCAGATGCACCGTGTGGATGATGAGGCTGCCATCCAATGTCCAGGTGTGCTGGTCATGTAGGTCCTTCACGTGCGGGATCGCCATCAGCCGCGTCCGGACCTCCTGCATGTCCAGCGAACCCGGTGTGCGCTGCATGAGGATGCCCGTGCCCTTGCGGAGCGTCCGCAATGCATTGAACAGGATGAAGCAGCTGATGCCGATGCTGAGCAGGGGATCGATGATGGTCCAGTTGGTGAAATGGATGAGCACACCGCCGACCAACACCGCCGCCCAGCCGAGGACGTCCTCCAACAAGTGCAGGTAGGCGCCGCGTTCGTTCAGTGTTCCACCGCCGTGCAGCTTCCACGCCGCGATGCCGTTCATCACGAGGCCGAAGACCGCGATGCCGATCATGCCCACGGCGTTGGGCGTGGTGGGTTGCCAGAGCCGCGGTACCGTCACGACCAACATGCCGATGGCACCGGCGATGAGCACCACGCTGGTCAACCAGCCGCCGAGCATGCTGTATCGGCCGTATCCGTAGCTGTATTCCGCGTCGCGCCCCCTGGTTGCCACATGTTGCAGGTACCAGGCCGCCCCGAGCACGAGGCAGTCGCCCGCATCATGGATG
>JAGQVR010000143.1:0-3114 GCA_020437875.1 Flavobacteriales bacterium | reverse complement strand
GGCGTCGGTGAGCACAGCGATGCTTCCGGACCACCAACCGCCGATGACCTCCACAAGCGTGAAGGCGAGGTTGATGAAGAAGGCCAGGGCCAGGGCGCGCGTGCTCGCAGTATGTACATGGCCGTGGCCATGGTGCTCATGTACGTGGTCGTGATGACCGTCGTGGTGCGCCATCGTTGGCGAAGGTAGGAGGGGGCTTGTGGCTCAACCCACGATCACCCTTCCCGTCTTCTTCGCCAGGCGCTTCTTCGCCTCGGTGAGGTGCATGATCTCCTGCAACAGGGCCAGCATGCCCAGGTCATCGGCGCTCTTCAGCTCCTCCTGCCGGTCCTTGATCATCCGGTCCACGCGGCGCTCCTTCAGGATGTCCACGGCTTCCTCCAGCGCGTCATAGAGCATTTCGTTCTCGCGCTTCACGTGGATCTTGTGCCGCTCCTTCCAGTTGGGGCTGAGCACGTGCTTCTCCGTCAGCAGGTCGATGGCGGTGGTGCGCCATGGTTCCTGTTCGTGCGTCACATAGCGTGTCCCTTCCACGGATACACCGAGGTTGGTGCTGTGCCGATAGTCGAGGTACATCTCGCGGAAGATGGGCTCGTCGAAGAGGATGTCGTCCAGGGCGAGCAGCTCGAACATGAGTTCCGCCACGCTGGTCTCTTCCTCCACGGTGCTGCCATCGTCCTGTTGGAAGGGGACATTGATCCGTTCATGTCCGTAGCTCAACAGCATGCGCAACAGGTCACGCTCCTGTGGTGCGGTGCCGAGGTCCTCCAGGGTCGGCTGCGGCTGCGCGATCTCCGGCGCGAGGTGCTCCTCGGGTACGGGCTGGTCGCCCCCGAGCTTCTTGCGGTACTGCCGGCGCAGCACCTTGTTCATCTCGCTGATCAGCGCCTGTTCGTTGATCTGCAGGAGGCGGCTGCATTGCTGGATGTAGAGGGACCGCAGCACGAGGTCCGGCACGAGGGCCACGCTCTCCACGATCTCGTGGATGGCCGCCGCCTTCTTCACGGGATCGTCGCCCACCTCCTGCATCAGGAGGTCGGCCTTGAAGACGAGGAAGTCCTGCGCCGTGGTGGTGAGGTGCGCGCTCACCTCACCGCTGCTGTGCTTGCGTGCGAAGCTGTCAGGGTCCTCGCCCTCGGGGAAGGTGACGACCTTCACGTTGAGCCCTTCCTTCAGCACGAGGTCGATGCCGCGCAGGCTCGCCTTCATGCCCGCCGCATCACCGTCGTACAGGATGGCCACGGTGGGCGCGTACCGTTTGATCAGGCGTACCTGTTCCTCGGTGAGGCTGGTGCCGCTGCTGGCCACCACGTTGCTGATCCCGGCCTGGTGCAGGCTGATCACATCCGTGTAGCCCTCGACGAGGTAGCAGAGGTTCTGCTCCACGATCGTCTTCTTGGCCTGGTACACTCCGTACAACGAGCGGCTCTTGTTGTAGAGCACGCTCTCCGGGCTGTTGAAGTACTTGGGCAGCTTCTTGTCGCTCTTGAGCGTGCGCGCGCCGAAGGCGATGGGCTGGCCACTGAGACCGAGGATGGGAAAGGTGACGCGCCCCGCGAAGAAGTCCCAAGGGGTGCGTGCCTCATCGTCGCGGCGCTTGATCCAGCCGGCCTTCTCCAGCAACTCCGGGTTGAAACCGATGGCGATGGCGGCCTGGGCGAACTGGCTTCCGAACTCCGGGACGTAGCCGAGCTGGAAGGCCTTGATGGTCGCGTCGGAGAAGCCGCGTTCGTGGAAGTAGGAGAGGCCGATGCGGCGGCCTTCATCCGTGTTCCACAGCTGCTCCACGCTCCAGTTGAGCGCCCATTGCTGGATCACGGCGAGCGCCTCCCGTTCGCTCTGTTCGACCTGCTGCTCGGGTGTCTGCTCCTCCTCCGGCAGGTCGATGTTGTACCGTTTCGCGAGCCACTTGATGGCCTCCACGTAGCTCAAGTGCTCGTGCTTCTGGAGGAAGGTGATGCTGTCACCAGCCTCGCCACAGCCGAAGCACTTGTAGATGCCCAGGTTCGGGCTTACATTGAAGCTCGGCGTCTTCTCGTTGTGGAAGGGACAGAGGCCGAGGAAGCGCGGTCCCTTCCGTTTCAGCGCCACGAACTCGCCCACCACCTCCTCTACGCGGGCGGCGTCCTTCACTTGCTGGATGGCGTGGGGGGCGATCATCGGGAGAGTGGCGCCGGGCGGCGCGAACGGGGCGTGAAATTACCCGACCATGGCGGCTTTCCGGTCGATGTGCGAAACTACGGGGAAGGCGGAGCGATCGTGGAGAACCCGGCCCGCGTGGTCGTGCTGGAGGCCTTGTCGCCCTAAGGTGTGCTTGGTGTTTGTTCCCAGGTCGAAGCGATCATCCACACGATATCGACGATCCTACCGGATCACCGCACCGGTGCTGTCGTACTGTACACGCTTCACCTCTTCGCCCAGCAGGCCGAAGAACACCCACTCACCAATGGGCACTCCAGCCTGGTACTGGCCCGTATAATAGAGCCTTCCACCGGGATGGTAGACCTCGGTGGCGCCTTCCTCCAGGCCGTTCACATAGGTGGATCGACTCCAGAGACCACCATCGGCTCGGTAGCTGATCCAGGAGCCCTCGCGCTTGCCGTCCCGCATCATGCCCTCCATGCGGCCGCCCTCCTTCAGATGCACCACCTGCGGACCGTTCAGTGGAGCAGGGGTGGCGGTGCTGTCTATGTTCGGTGCGGTGGTCCGCTGGTTCGGGCCATCACCACAGGCAAGGAGCGTCGTCGTGAGAAGAAGGACAGCGATCGGCTTCATCATCACTTGGTGCGTTCAACGGTCAGGTGGACCAGCCCTTCCAGCGCGTCGCGGGCTTCGTTCCGTTCGAAGCCGTGCAGGATGGCCAGGGCCTTGTCCCGGTATTCATACATCCGCTGGCGGGCATGGGCGATGCCGCCCACCTCGCTCACCTTCCGCAGCAACCGCGCCACGGCGGCATCATCAGTGTTGTGGTTCTTCACCACATCCACCATCCAGCGGCGATCGCGGGCATCCACGCTGCGCAACGCATGGATCAAGGGGAGCGTCAGTTTCTTCTCCTTGATGTCGAGGCCGGTGGGTTTGCCGGTGTCCTGCCCATTGCCGTAGTCGAAGAGG
>JAGQVR010000142.1:3941-7180 GCA_020437875.1 Flavobacteriales bacterium | reverse complement strand
TCCACGACGCCCATGTTGAGACCGAGATGGCCACACTGGCCGCCCGGTTCATCAACAGCACCAACCGCCATGTCTTCCTCACCGGCAAGGCGGGCACCGGCAAGACCACCTTCCTGCATCGCCTCGCGGCCAGCACCCACAAGCGCTATGTGATCCTGGCGCCCACCGGCATCGCGGCGCTCAACGCCAGGGGGGTGACCATCCATTCCCAATTCCTGCTGCCCTTCGGCTCCTTCGTGCCGGAGCGGCAACTGCCCGCCGACATCGCGCACGGCAGCTTCCACGACCAGGATACGCTTACGCGCAGGCATCCGCTCAATAACATCCGCCGCAATGTGCTCCGCGAGGTGGACCTGCTCATCATCGACGAGGTGAGCATGCTGCGCGCCGACCTGCTGGACGCCATCGACTTCCGCATGCGCGCCGTGCGCCAGAACCGGAACCAGAGCTTCGGGGGTGCGCAGGTGCTCCTGATCGGCGACCTGTACCAGCTGCCACCGGTGGTGAAGGATGAGGAATGGCGCGTGCTGCAGCGCTGGTACCGCAGTCCGCACTTCTTCGAGAGCCGCGTCATGCGCGAGCATGGTTATGCGCACATCGAACTCGATAGGATCTTCCGCCAGCAGGATGGTGACTTCATCCACATCCTCAACAACCTCCGCAACAACACGGTCACGACGGCGGATGTCACCGCGCTGAACGAGCATTACAAGGAGGTCATCCCCGCTGCCGAGAAGGAGGGCGTCATCACCCTCACCACGCACAACCGCACGGCCGATGCCTTGAACCAGCAGGCGCTCGCGGACCTTCCTGGGAAGACCTTCTCCTACGACGCCATAACGGACGGCGATTTCCCCGAGAGCATGTATCCGGTGCTTGAGCGCATCGAATTGAAGGAGGGCGCCCAGGTGATGTTCGTGAAGAACGATGTGGACAAGGCCTACTTCAATGGCAAGCTCGCGCGGGTCGAATCACTGGATAAGGAGGGGATCACGGTACGGATGTATGATGGTGTGGGCGATGTGCTGGCAAAGGGTACCTACAAGTTGAAGCGGGAGACCTGGGAGAACAAGCGTTACACGGTCAACGCGGGTACCAAGGAACAGGAGGAACAGTTGCTCGGCACCTTCGAACAATATCCGATCAAGCTGGCCTGGGCCATCACGGTGCACAAGAGCCAGGGCCTCACCTTCAGCAAGGCCATCATCGATGTGGGCAGCGCCTTCGCGCCGGGGCAGGTGTACGTCGCCTTGTCCCGCCTGCGGTCGATGGATGGCCTGATCCTGCGCACCCGGATCGACCCGTCCGTGGTGAGCAGTGATGCCGATGTGGTGGCCTTCACCCGACGTGGTGCCGAACAGGAGCCGCTGCCGCAACAGCTGAAGGCACGGCAGCGCGAATATCTCCTGCTCCTTTTGGCGGGCACCTTCGACCTCGGTGATCTGCAGCGCAAGGTGGAGTGGACGATGAAGGACCACCCGGAGACCGCGCAGTTCGAGGAGGACAGCATGAAGACCGCGCTGCAGGTCCTGCGCGACACCCTGCGCACCGAGGAGGAGAACACACAGAAGTTCCGCAATCAGCTGATGCGCCTGCTGTACGAGGACAAGCGGGACGAACTGCAGGAGCGTATCGCCAAGGGTGCGGACTATTACGGTGACAAATTGCAGGCGAGCATGCGCGCGCTCTTCCAGCACCTCGCACAGGTGGACCTGCTGAGCAGGGCCAAGGAGTACGGCAATGCGTTGAGGGAGATCGACGGCATGCTGATGAAGAAGATCGGCACCATGGCCAAGGTGGGCTACATGGCCACCTGCATCCTGAACGGTGAGGAGATCGAGCGGCAGAAGGACCTGGAGCAGGGCCTGGCCGCGAAACGAGCCGCCATGGTGGGCGAGGCACGGGCGTGGGCGGATGAGCACCGCCCGAAGGGCAGGTCCGGGAAGAAACGCAAACGCCGCTCCGCAAGCGATGATCCTTCGGCTGGCACCGGTTCCGTCGATGCACAGGAGCGACCCGTAATGACGAAGCGCGAAGGGAAACCAGCCAAGGGAAGCACCTACGAGACCACTTATGCGCTGGTGCGCGAAGGCATGGGCATCGACGAGATCGCATCGACGCGGTCAATGGCGAAGAGCACGATCGAGGGCCATTTCGCGCGTGGCATCGCCGAAGGCGCAGTGGACATCGATGGGGTGATGCCGGTCGACGAGAGGGAGACCATCGCCGACTGGATGCGTGAGAACGAAGGCAAGGGATTGAACGATGCGCGCGCCAACTTCGGCGACCGCTTCAGCTTCGGTCAGCTCCGGATGGTGCAGGCATGGGTGAAGCGTGAGGCGTGACCCTCACCGCCGGATGTGCATTGCTCACTTGGTGAACGAACTGACCATCCAATGGTGCTTCTCGAGCTGCTCGATGAAGCCTTTGGCCATGCGCTCGGTCCCACTGTCGGAAAGTTCGAGCGACAGATCCACGGTCTCGCAGAGGCGATCGACCAAGGTCACATAGTCGGCCAGCAGGTTCTTCATCATCTGGTCCGACTCCGGTACGGTCGGGTCCTCCTTCAACGTGCTTTCCTTCAAGTACTCCGCGTAAGTGCTCAGAGGTCGGGATCGGAACACCCTGATCCGTTCCGCGATCAGGTCGATGTTCGCCTGTGCCTCGGTGTATTGCAGCTCGAGCTTTTCGTGGACATCGAAGAAGTCGCCGCCGGTCACGTTCCAATGATAGTTACGCAGTTTCTGGTAATGGACCTGGTAGTTCGCGAGCAGTTCGTTCAGTGAAGCGGTGATGCGCTTGCGTTCCTCCGCTGTCCAGCGCAAGGTGTGTCGTTCAGATGCCATGGGTCTTTTTGCCCATGTCGGTGCATGAGGCATGCCGATCGCACTGACGCGTACCATATCCGATCGAACCTGCATCCACCTGTGGCGCTGGTTTCCCGTGACGTGGAGTTGGATGGACAGATCGGTCCTGCGCTGATCGGTCAAGTGGTCGAGCGAGCGGGAGCGTGGATCAGACCGAGCGCTGTCCGAACCGGTGCAACAGGGTGCTTATCTCCGCATAACTGCTCGGCTTGAATCGCAGCTCCACCCGCTGTCCGGGCACCACCGCTTCATGGCACACCTGCGGACGACCATCCACCACGGCGTAGGCGAATACGACGGCGGGTTCCTTGCGGCTCACCCTGTCCGAACGCCACGAACCGTCCTGTCGCTCGGTCAACCGCATCATGCTCG
>JAGQVR010000142.1:0-3931 GCA_020437875.1 Flavobacteriales bacterium | reverse complement strand
GACGGCGGGTTCCTTGCGGCTCACCCTGTCCGAACGCCATGAACCGTCCTGTCGCTCGGTCAACCGCATCATGCTCGCGATCTCGGTGAAGATCAGGTAGACCTCCAATCCGATCGGTGCCTGGCCCTGGGCGATGACCACACCCTGTTCCGCCGGGGGTACATTGAAGAAACGGTCGCAGTTGATCCAGCCGAGCCGGTTCGAGGTGAATAAATAGGAACGGACCACATCCATCTCGGCCGTGCCGCGCCTGTCCGACTCGGCCATGTATTCAGTGAACCGGGCGTCACGCTCTTCCCGCCACACGGCCATCAGTGAATCGCGGAGCTGGCGTCGGTCGGCGTTGTTGGCATGATGACGCGCATGGGCCGGTAGGTAGACCTCTTCGATCCAACGCGCGTGCTCCTCCTCCTTCTTCGCATCCCAAGCTGCTTTGCGCTCCTCGTACCGCTCGATCCGTGAAGGGTAGCTCCGTACCTCTTCCTCGAATGCGACCTGCTGGCGATCGAACCGGACCCTACGCTGGTCGTAGGTGCGCAGCGCGCGCTGGAAGCGTATCTCCGCGTCCTGCTCACCACGTTCGGGCCAGAGGAAGGAGAGGAAGGTGCGCCGGGGCTTGAAGTCGGATCGATCCGGCCGGGTAGGAGGTCGTTTGAGGAAAGGCGGGCTCGGCTTCAAGGGCATCCCTTTCCGATCCTCGACGTAGACCGGCGCCTTGAAGCGGCGATCAAGTACCATGGGGGCCCGGGGTTCAACCCATTTTGGTGCCAGTTGTACCTGCATGGGCTGTGCGGTGGAGGTCCAGTCCGAGCCATCGGGACTGAGGAAGAGTTCCATTCCGTTCCGGGGGTCGTTGGAGGGCATGCTGATCTGCATCGGGGAGTCGGCCGCGAGCCGAAGTACCTCGCCGTTGCTGTTCATCGCCAACACCTGCATCATGCCGCCGGTCTCCAGCATCCGTCCTTCGCTGCGCGTGCTCAGGCGATGACCGATCATGGCCTGATGCGCGAGGGCTTCGGTCAGTTCGACCGTCACAGGTCCGCTGACCCGCCTGCCGTTGGCATCAACGAACGCATGCGCCGCCAGATCGATGCGTGTCCCCGCAGCCCCGCAGATACTGGTCTGTCTTCCAGGATCGATCTCGAAACGCTGTACGGTGCCGGCGGTCAATGCCGTGCGCAACTCATTCACGCTGCCGTAATAAGTGCGATCGAAGGTGATCCGCACGCGCCGGTTGACGGCCATCCCGCGCTCGTGGGCATTGCTCTCCAGTGGTCTCTGTTCGCCACTGTGCTGCACCTGGACCAGGTCGGTCGGGACACCATGTGCGACCAGGTAGCGCAGTACGACATCGGCGCGCTCCGCGGAAAGAGCATCGTTGTAGGCCAGGCTGCCATCGCTGTCCGTGTGCCCGTGCACCGTGAAGCGGTACTCCCCGTTAAGCGGACAACGGTCGAGGAAGGCGTCGAGGGCAGCGATGGCCTCCGGGGTGAGCTCGCTGCGGTCCTTGGCGAAATGGACCAGCAGTTCTTCGTTGGTGGTCGCCGGGTGGGCTGCCACATGCAGCAGGAGCAGGACTGGAAGGAGTAACTGGCGCATACGATCATGGGTTAGGGTTGCACGTTCGTTCGCGGTCGTCCGCCGGTCTTTGTGAATGCACAACGCCGTGAAAGGTCACTGCGTATGTGCTGCCATGGTCGAGTGGTGGCCGGCTGGCGAACTGTCGTGCAGCGCATCGGGATCCCGCCCGGAACCCGTTCCGTTAAGCAACGACGGGGTGCTGGGATGCGTTATCCAAGGTTCGAGGAATTCGAACGTGCACGCTTTGCTCGAAGCGCCGAGGGCGTTCCGCTTCCTGGGTGGATGGACGGGATCGAACCGTCACCAACTGCGTCACAAGCAGCCGTGCTACCCTTACACCACATCCAACATGTCACGCAGAAGAAGATGGGATCGAACCATCACCTGCGGTTTTTCAGACCGCCGCTCTACCCTTGAGCTGTTCTTCCGTTGTTGGCCCGCCCGGACTCGAACCGGGACCTCCCGCTTAAGAGGCGGGTAGTCTTCCAAACGACCTCCAAGCCAATACGCGGTGCCGACGGGGATCGAACCCGCGTTCTCCCGGTAGACAGCCGGGCATTGTACCGCTCAACTACGGCACCGTGGTGAAGGGTGCGGGGGTCGAACCCGCGTTCCCGCCTTGAAAGGGCGATGTCCTGTCCGCCTAGACGAACCCTCCGTGTTGCCAGGGCTGGACTCGAACCCGCATAGGCGGCTCCAAAAACCGCTGTCCTGCCGTTAGACGACCCGGCACTATGACCATCAGGAAGGACTCGAACCTTCAACCTCCACCTTCGCACGGTGGCGCTGGCATCCATTTCAGCTTCTGATGGGTGGTGAGGTCCGGCGAAGTGCGAGCGCGTCCGCCCACACCTCACCTATCCTCTTTCCGCCTTGACTAATTCCCTTTCATCAAGGACCCTTGCCCGCGCTGAACAGCTCCTTCAGCTGGTTCAGGATCCCCGCGTTCCCGCTGATGGTGATGTCGCCGACCTTCTCCGCGATCTTCTCCACGTACTCCATCTCCTTCAGCTTGAACAGCATGGCGTTGTCCTCCATCAGCTTCGCGGTGTTCAGCAGGCTGCGCGTGCTTGCCGTTTCCTCGCGGCGCATGATGGTGTTGGCCTCCGCCTTCTTCTGCGCGATCAGCACCTGGTTCATGATGTCCTTCATGTCACCCGGCAGGATCACGTCCTTGATACCGCCCGCGCTGATGGCGATACCCAGCACTTCGGCCTTCTCGCGTACGCTCTCCTTCACATAGGCCGTCACCGCGTCCTTGTCGGCCAATACTTCATCCAGCATGCGGGTGCCGATGAACTCGCGGAGCGCCAGCTGCACCAGCACGTACAGCTGCTTCTCGTGCTCCTTGTTCTCCAGCAGCGCCTTGCAGATGTCGGCCACGCGGTACTGCAGCGTGAAGTTCACGCGCAGCGCAGCCTTGTCCTTGGTGAGGATCTCCTGGCCGTTCACCTCCAGCTGCAGCTGGCGCATGTCGGCCTTGAGCACCTGCACGGTGGTGGCGTTCTTCGCGAAGACGTAGGTGCCCGCTTCGAGCACGCGCTGCGCCTCGCCGTCCACCATCAGCACCGCCTTCTCGTAGGGTTCCACGCTGTACGCGCGGATGTACGGCAGCAGAGCCGGCTTCATCAGGAGTTCGCGGTCCACCTCCTTCGGGAGCTCCAGAGCACGCAGGTCCACGGCGATGAACGTGTAGCGTACCAGATCCTTGAAGAACGCGTAACGGCCGGGCTTGAGCACTTCCTGGAAGTTGCCGTTGCGGTACTTCAGGACGATCTGCTCGTCGCGTACCTCCACCACCGTCAGTATTTCCGTCAGTTCCGGATCCTTCAGCAGAAGGTCCAGTTCCACCGGTGCCGCGAACGGCTGTGCGGTGTCGTACACCTTCACCGCGTCGAACGGATGCAGGAAGTACAGGCCCGGCTTGAGGACGCGCAGATAGTCGCCCTTGCGGAAGACCAGACCGATCTTTCCTTGGTTGATGCGTTGTACTTGTATCATGGTACTTCTCGTATTTGCCGGGTCGCCGCAGTACCATGCGTTGATCCGGTGTGTTGCGGTGTCGTTCTCAGGCAGACACCTTCGCCTTATGGTGTGAGCGGCATCGCTCATGATCTTCAAGGAAAGCGCTCAAGGGGCCCACCACCAGCGGATGGCGGGGACGTGGCACGCGCAGCATCCGCTGCGGCCGGTCGGGCATCCGTTGCACACCATCGTACCGCAGCACATGGCTGCGGGATCCCGGTGGGCGCGGGGTGCGGGAGCGGCTGCGCATCCGGTGCGCGGGGCCACGTCCGCAGGACATGCGCAGGCCGTCCGGATCGCCCATGGGCAGCGACCGGGACAGGTG
>JAGQVR010000141.1 GCA_020437875.1 Flavobacteriales bacterium | reverse complement strand
GTGCGCGATGATCCAATCCGTGAAGTGCGCGATGGCGTTGATGAACTTGATGCTCAGCAGCGGGCCTTCGAGCGTGGCCATGCCGTAGCAGGTCACAGCCACCACGAAGAACTTCAACACCGGATCCTCACGCACCCGGTCCCAGGCACCTCGCAGGGTCAGCAGTCCATTCAGCATGCCGCCCCAGCTGGGTGCGATCAACATCACGCTGAAGACCACTCCGAGCGATTGCGCCCACTCGGGAAGCGCGCTGTAAAGGAGGTGGTGCGGTCCGGCCCAGATGTAGATGAAGATGAGCGACCAGAAGTGGATGATGGACAGCTTGTAACTGTACACCGGGCGGTTGGCCGCCTTCGGCAGGAAGTAGTACATGAGGCCGAGGAAGGGCGTGGTGAGGAAGAAGGCCACCGCGTTATGCCCGTACCACCACTGCACCAGGGCGTCCTGCACACCGGCGTACCAGCTGTAGCTCTTGCCGAGTGTCACCGGGATCGAGATGCTGTTCACGATGTGCAGCATGGCCACCGTCACCCAGGTGGCGATGTAGAACCAGATGGCCACGTACAGGTGCCGTTCGCGCCGCTTCAGGATGGTCCCGAACATGTTGATGCCGAAGAGCACCCACACCAGCGCGATGGCGATGTCGATCGGCCATTCGAGCTCGGCGTACTCCTTGCCCTGGGTCATGCCCAGTGGAAGGGTGATCGCCGCCGAGACGATGATCAGCTGCCAGCCCCAGAAGTGGATCTTGCTCAGCACATCGCTGAACATCCGGGTCTTCAGCAGGCGCTGCAGGCTGTAGTAGGCGCCTGCGAAGATGGCGTTGCCAACGAAGGCGAAGATCACCGCGTTGGTGTGCAGCGGACGCAGGCGACCGAAGGTGGTCCACTCGCTGAAGTTGAGCGCGGGTACCACCAGCTGCAAGGCGGCGATAAGGCCTACCAGCATGCCCACCACCCCCCAGAGGATGGTGATGAAGAGGAAGTTCTTGACGATGCGGTTGTCGTACTGGAAACGCTCGATCATCGGATCACGGTTGTTCGTTGTCGGTGGAAGGCTGTATTGGACCCACCCGGTCATCCAGCAGGATGCGTACGGCGGGGGACCGGTCGTCGTCATACTGTCCACGACTCACCGCCCAGATGAATCCGAGCAGGAAGACCCCGGCGACCAGGGTGCTAACCGTTAACAAAAGAAAGATGACGCTCATGTGACAGCCTTCGTGCTGCGAAAGTGCTGGTGGCCATCTAGAGGGAGATTGACATCCGTCAGTCCAGTGGAATGACTTATATCATGGATGACTTCGACCTCGTGGAAGGTTCCATGGTCACTTTAGCCGATACAAGAAACGACAAAAGCGCCCATTCGGACGCTCCTGCCGCTTTCACCGTCGGCGGCATGCTCCGCGCACCGACTTCTTCAAAGTCCTAACTCGGAAGGAGAACCTTGTCGATCACCACCACCAGTCCATTGCTTGCGGGCACAGAACCCAGCACCCTGGCATCGTTGATCATCACGGTGCCGTCATCGGCCACGGAGAACTTCACGTTCCCGCCGTTGGCCATGCCGACGCTTCGGCCATTGGTCATCTGCTCGGGCTTCATCACCCCCAGGGCCACATGGTATTCAAGGATGTCCTGCAAGGTCAATTTATTCTCCGGTTTCAAGAGATCGTCAAGCGTACCCGCCGGGAGGGCGTCAAAGGCGGCATCGGTCGGCGCATACACGGTGAACGGACCTGCGTTCACCAGTACATCCTCGTACTTCACGTGCTTAACCGCTGCGACCAGCGTCTTGTGGTCCGGGGAGCCCACAGCGACCTGCACCACGTTGGGTTGCGACATTTCATCGGCAACGGCGCTCTGCCCGCCAGACGGCCCGGGTGAAACGCTTCCAGATCCTTTCGTGGGGGTCGGCGCACTGCCACAGGCCACGAGAAGAGGCAGTACGATCACGACCGGGAAATATCGAATGGCGGTGGTCTTCATGATCATCGGTTTATGTTGCCCCTAAGATGGAGGGAGGGGTTCGAAGGGATCATGACGGATGTCACTGGATCCAGCTGAAGTTCATCAAGCCCCTTCAGCCACTCCAACGGTCATCGGAAGACTCGTCGTACCAAAAGGACACATCAGCCCAACTAGCCGGACAATGCTGCACATGGTGCGCCATGGACGATCATACATGTGGTCAGTTCGGCCAGGCCAGGATGAACTGGATGCGGTCCGCAGCAAAATACGCCCTCCCCGTGATCGGGACACCAGGGGTGCAGCAGGGCGACATCCAATGGGATCACGCCCTATCGGATCCGCTCAAAGATCCTTCTTCCGGAAGACCACGAAACCACGCCAACAAGGAACCGCGACCCAGAACACGAGGATCGAAGCGGCGACGACCATACCCATGGTGCTGCCGAAGAAGTTCTTGTAAATGGCACCGCTATACCCCATCATCGCGGCAAGATCCACTTCCAGCATCACCAGGATGCGCGCAAGGTCGATGGGGTTCGCGCCGGCCAGAGGTACGACGAAGGGTTCGATCGGATACTCGCTCAGGGAGAACATCAGCGCCATGAGCCCAGCGTCGTAAACCATCACGAAGAATAGCCAGATCCCAAGAGAAATGCCGACCCCACGGGCCTTTTCTTGCTGACGCATGGCGATCAGCGCACCCAATGCCACAAAAACGAGCACGAGCGCCGAACCGGAAACGCTGAGCATCAAGGCGGGTTTGTTGGGCGCATGCACCAATAGTGGCAGACCAAGGCCCACCGCCTGTGCCACCAACAGCGCGGTTGCAAGCGCCAGTAACTGACCACCCAGGATCGCTCCTCTGGCGATCGGCTGTACGGCCAGCAGCTGGGTGAATTCCTGCGAATCATAGATATACACGACCGTGAAAATGATCGTGATCAACGGAACGAGGCTGAGCACCACCTGCACCAGGCTGAGCAATGCCTTCATCGGATCGTTCTCAAGCAGGAACAGGCCTTGTGCGAGCACGAGCATGAGCCCAGCGTAACCAAGGACGAACCGGTTACGAGCAAGGTCTATCAACGTGTACTTGAAGACCTTGATCATGTCATTGAATGGAGGTCCGATCTCGAATGACGCGACAGGACGGCGACCTTGACCGGGCCATATGCCATACTGCTTTCGTTCTCCTGAAAATTGATCCGGTGCATCACGATTCCGTTGTTCCGATCCTGTTCTGCCTGCGCATCGCCCTGTCATCCGCAACCAACCTTGGAAGCGCTTCCGCGAGTCGTCTGCCACCAGTGCGTTCAAGGATCTCCTGAACCGGAAGAAGGAACCGAAGATCCCCATCCTCCAAGTACGCCACCCGATCAGCGAGCCGCTCCACCTCCTCCATCAAATGCGATGTGATCAGTACCGTACCACCGGCATCGCGCATGGCACCTGCTCGGGCAAGCACCAATTGCGCCGAAACCGGGTCGAGACCCGCCGTCGGTTCATCCATCACCAGGATCGAGGGATCGGTGTGCGTGGCAAGCACGGCGCTCACTTTCTGCTTGGTGCCACCGCTGAGCGTGGTCAGTCGCTCGTCCAACCGGTGGTTCAGGTCGAGCTCTTCCACCAATGGATCGCCCATTGCTGAGTCATGTGACCCGCGGATGTCGTCCATCATGCGGAACAGCTGGCGGATGGTGAGCGTGGCCGGGAACTGAGAGATCTGTGGCATGTAGCCTATCACACGACGATACGCGGGATCCACCCCAATGGCGTTCCCATGAACGGTGATGAACCCTTCCGTGGGACGAACAAGGCCTAGCAGGCATTTGATCAACGTGGTCTTTCCGCTAGCGTTGGGGCCGATCAACATGACCACCTCACCGGCACTGAACGTGCAGTCTACATGGCGGAGCGCCCACAACTTGCCGTACCGCTTGCCAACGCCGTGGAATCTTATGGGCTCAACCATGGCAGGTCGGATCACGGTGCCACCGAGCGCACGATGCATGAAGGCCAATGGGGACCAGCGTGCTCCACCCCGCCCGACCGCCGCAAGCGATCTTGTTCGGCGGCCGCATCAGCGGTTCGTCGTCCTTCATTGAGCCTGGGGATAAGGATGGGATCAGGCGTTCGGCCCGATCCAGCAATGAAACGAACAAGCTACGGGAGAAGACCATGGCGTAGGGCATGCGCTCCACCAGCAGGGTGAAGAAGCCAAGCGGCCGATGAGGTACATCACCATGACCGTCGCGGTCCAGATCATAGCCTGTGTAGCGGTCCCAATAGTTGCCAACCAGTGTGTTATGTTCAAGTGAACCGTTGGTGGACACATCAAAGGTGTTTCCGCTGAAGACGTTGCCGGTCAAGGTGCAGGCGAACGCGTTCGCGAACAATCGGAGGGCCCATCCGTTAAGTCCGAACATGTTGTTCTCCACACGGACACGATTGCATCCATCCACCATGATCCCCGTGGTATTGTCAGTGAAGCGGTTGCCCTCGATGCGCCCGTCGTTGATCTCCTTCAACAAGAGTCCGTAAGCACTGGCACCCCGATTGGCGCGGAAAGTGTTCCGGCGCATGGTGATCACCTTGCTGTACATCACCGCCACCCCGGCCCCGTTGTCCTCGAAATGATTGTCCTCGTACACATCACGGTGACTGAACATGAAATGCAGCCCGTAACGCTGGTTGTGCACTGCCGTGTTGTGAACGATGCGTGAATCCGTCACGAACTCGAAATAGATGCCATCCCGGTGGTGTCGTATCGCATTGTTCTGGATCGTGGCATTGCTGCATTTCCAAAGGTGGATGCCATTGGCCATATGGTCCAGATCATCAGGGTCGCCGATCACCGTATTACCGGCCACCACGGCATCACGCACACCACTCAGGTGCATCGCGAAAAAGCAGCGATGGAAGGTATTCCCCATTATCACCACCCCTCGACATGATCGCACCTTGATGCCGGCGAGGTCATCCAGATCACTATGCCGCGGGTTGCGGATGTGGATGCCCCGGACGGTCACATCATCGGCTGTGACATCCAATACATCCCCTTCAGCTCCACCGTCGATGACCGCCTCGTGACCGCCAAGCAACACCAGCGGCTTCGCTACCACGACCGTACCCTCCAGGACCGTCCCGCTGATCACGATCGTATCACCCGGTGCCGCCCTGTCGATGGTCGCCTTCAATGAACCCTTATCGGCATGGAGCATCCATGTTCGTGCGTTGGTGGCCGGTCCCACCACCAGCGCGATCAGAAGGGAAAGCACCTTATACCTCACAACGGTCACTTCGCAAGCGTGGTACGCACGGCCGTCCAATCCATGGGCCCGTCCTCCGAACCCACCTGTGCCTTCCTGCACTGATCCTCCGTCAGGAACGCGGCCACATCGCCGCGCATGGGGCTGCGGAAGGCCGGCCCGTGCAGGTAGAAGGCGGTGGTGGCATCGATCAACACACCCGGGGCGGAATGGTCACACACACGCCATGCGGCCACCTGCTCCTCGGCCACGTTGCCCGCCTCCACGAAGCGCACCATGCAGGAAACATCGTCGAATACGTACTGCCGACCCTTGTTCGTGCTGATGGCAGCTGCGAACTGCCGGTCCACCACGTTCATACGGCAATGGGCGCATTCCGATCTGCCGAAGTCGATGGTGGGATCCACTTGACTGCATGAAAAGGACCCGAACGTGACGAGCGTTAGCAGGAGGAGCAGTGATCTTCTCATGGTCGTAGGTTTCGGCGCACCTTACGGCGGGTGTGCATATCACGAAGTTCGAGGAAATACACGCCCGCCAGAAGGCCGAGAACACAGAAGAGCACCCAGCCACCGATATCCGGCGTGCTCCACGCATCGAAGTTGAGCAGCTGCTTGTGACCGATCAGCGGCGGTTGGTAGGCCATGCCCTCCACCTTGATGGCCGCACGCGGATCAAGGTTGTGCCCGTAATCATAACCCCACGCCCACATGCGCCAGAGGGCCCACAGGCTGAACAGCGAGAGCGTGACCAGCCCGAGGAACACGAGTATCCTTCTACCCCATGCCGCCGCGACCAGACCCAAGGCGCTTAGCAGCATCAGCACCTTGGGAAGATAGATGAACTCGGTGAACATCTCATCCTTGATGTAGGCCATACCGATGTAATGGTTCAGGCCGTTGATCTTCTCCACATCACCGTCGAAATGGTCCGCGTGTATGCGCATGAACAGACCCTCCGGGTATTGGGGTGCATGCAGATCGATCCGCCAGATGGGTGTGACCAACAACACGAGCAGGGCCAGGGCGGCCAGGGCGATCATGATGCGGGAGATGGGTCTCAACTTGGAACAGGTATGGAAGGTGGGAAGGACGGGGTTGGTGAGGAGGCGAACGTGCTGCGAATGGTGAATGAGTGCGACCGTGCGAGAGCGTACCGCCCGTCGCACGGTCGCACCCATTCGATCCTGCTACAGCTCCGCATCAACGCTCACCGTATAGGCCGTGAGCGGTACGGTGCTATTGGCGGGACTCACGCGCACATAACCCTGCATCTCCTGATGGAGTGCCGAGCAGAAGTCCGTGCAGTAGTACGGCACGACACCCACCCGACCAGGCACCCATTTGAGGGTCTGGGTCTCACCGGGCATGATGAGCAGCTCCGCATTCTGTGCGCCTTTGATCGCGAACCCATGCGGCACGTCCCAGTCCTGTTCGAGGTTGGTGACATGGAAGTACACCTCATCCCCCAGCTTCACCCCTTCCACATTGTCCGGCGCGAAGTGAGAACGGATGGTGGTCATGTAGATATGCACCTCCTTGCCCTTGCGCTCCACACGTGTCTCCTTCTCGCCTTTGGCCGCGTACGGGTGTTGGTTCTCCTCGATCTTGAAGAACTTCACCTCTCGGGGCCGCACAAGGTCCGCAGGAATGGCCTGCGCGTAGTGCGGCTCACCCGTGGTGGGGAAGTCAAGCAACAATTCCATCTTGTCGCCTTCGATGCTATAGAGTTGCGCGCTCTGCGAAAGTTCGGGTCCTGTAGGCAGATAGCGGTCCTTGGTGATCTTGTTATAGGCCACCACGTATTTTCCCCAGGGTTTCTTGCTGTCACCTCCTGGTACCATCAGGTGCCCGATGCTATAATAGGTGGGAACGCGGTCAAGCACTTCGAGGCTCTGCACGTTCCATTTCACGATCTCACTGCTCACGAACATGGAGGTATAAGCGTTCCCGTTGGCATCGAACTCGGTGTGCAAGGGACCCAGGCCCGGTTTCTTCACCTCGCCGTGCAGCACGCTCT
>JAGQVR010000140.1 GCA_020437875.1 Flavobacteriales bacterium | reverse complement strand
GCCCCGATTTCTTCGATGAATAGGGTCGGTATTCGATGAACCGGCTGGGGTTCAGGCAACTATGCCATGCAGGCCCGAAGCGTGTTCAGGAGCAAGCTGGTAATGGTCATCGGCCCTACGCCACCGGGGACCGGTGTGATGGCGGTGCTTCTTGGCGCCACCGAAGCATGGTCCACATCACCCACTAACCGGAACCCGTTCTTGCGGCTCGCATCCGGTATCCGATGGATGCCCACATCCACCACCACCACACCCTCCTTCACCATCTCACCCGTGATGAAGCCGGGCTTTCCGATCGCCACCACGAGGATGTCGGCCTGCCGTGTGATGCTCGCGAGGTCCTTGGTGCGGCTATGTGCCAGGGTCACCGTGCAATTCCCGGGATGGGTGTTCCGGCTCAACAGGATGCTGATGGGTGTTCCCACGATATTGCTGCGCCCGACCACCACGCAATGGCGACCCTCGGTCTCCACCTGATAGAACTTCAATATTTCACAGATCCCGCTCGGCGTGGCAGGCAGGAAACCTGGCAGGCCCAGGACCATGTTGCCCACGTTCACCGGGTGGAAGCCGTCCACATCCTTCCGAGGATCGATCGCGTTGATGACGCGGTCCGCGTCGATGTGCTTGGGTAAAGGAAGTTGGACGATGAAGCCATCAAGCCCTTCATCCGCGTTCAGTTCACGCACCTTGTCCAGAAGGGCTTCTTCGGTGATCGACGCTGGCAGCTCGAACAAACTGCTTTGGAAGCCGACGCTTCCGCAAGCGCGCACCTTGGCCTCCACATAGGTCCTGCTCGCACCATCATCGCCAACGAGCACTGCGGCAAGATGGGGTGATCGACCACGACGCATGAGCACTTCCACAGCGCCTTTGGCGATCTCCGCCTTCAGGGCGTCGCCACAGCGTTTACCATCGAGGATCAGGGGCGTGGCCATCGCCACAAGGATACGGGTTGCGGGCGGATCGCCGCTCCGGACCGCTCCTTACTCGATCAGGATGAAATGGCCGAAGTGGATCCCCTCCTGCCCCTCGACCCGGACCGAATAACGACCGGAAGCGAGCCCATGGGCATCTACTTGAACCTGACCGTTCGAGCGATCACTTGACCGCTGTTCCAGGACCTGACGTCCAAAGGCATCGAACAGGACCACGGTAAGTGCTCCGGCTCCTTGATCCCCGGTGCTGATGGAAACAGGACCATGGCTGGGGTTCGGGAAGATCAACAGACCTGTCGAAGAACCCGTCACCTTCACCGCCACCGTCTGCGAGTAACTGCTGGAACCATCCGTATCGGTCTGAAGCAGGCGATAATAGCACCAGCCGATCGGCGCAGCGGCATCCACTGTCGAGTACTCTTGAAGTGTTGTGCTGTTCCCGACGGCATCCACGCGAGCAATATCCGACCATGTCGAGTTGTCCTGTGAGCGCTGCACTGTGAAATGGTCGTTGTCCCGCTCACTGGCCGTCGTCCAGCGCAGATCCACCGTCCCCGGGAGAGGACTCTCGCCAACGAAGCGCACGAGTTCCACCGGCAATGGGGTCGATGTGATATTCGTCGTTCCAAGCGTGAATCGATAGCCGTTCACCAAGGCGTTCACGTTGGAGAACTGGTAGGTAGTGCCGCTCACGAAGGTCGCCCCGCTGATCGGTGTTTCGTCGGCGAACACACCATCTCCATCCGTATCGACCAGAAGTCGAAGATGTGAGGCGGTCACGGACCCAAGGCCGGCCAGATCGAAAGTGATATCGACATTGCCCACGTTCGTGGATCCTCCCGATGTGTTCACCTCGCTCACGCGCCACACGCGGTGCAGACGCCCCTGAAGTCCCGATGGGAAGTCGGTGGAACCCAGCGCGCTGAAGGGTGCGTTGTCATGGCCCCAGAAGAGGAATTCGTTGTCGCCAAGGCCTGAGTACCCCGCTTTGCTCATCTGCACCGCACCGGACCCCTGCGAGGCGGCCTGCATGTTCGTTGAGTTGATGCGCCCGATCCCGGCCACGTCGTAGTCATAATTCCCATTGCCAGGGTCGTCCTGGGTGTAGAGATCGCCCGAACTCAAGGTACGTCCGTATTTCGCGGCCAGGTAGTTGTTCACGATGATCCGTTGCGCACTGTTCAGTCGCCCGTTGTACATGATCACCTCCGCGATCTGCCCATTGAGTTCCCGGCCCGAGGTCGAACGCTCGTTGCCGATGTAGAGTGGCCGGGAATTGGTGCGCGGTGTCTTGCTCTCGTTGTCCGAATGGATGCTCCCTCCATTCTTGTAGACATCCCGGCCCGTGGAGGAGGCATAACTGTACTCGAAGACGTTGTAGCTCGAAGTGGACACCTGTCCACCGGCCGAACTCGGTGCGGTGCGCGTACCATCCGTCCATTTCACGGGCGTATGGATGTTCCCGTCCGAATAGCTGAGCATCTCATAGTCCTCATCGCTATCATCCCCTTTCACCATCCATGCGTTGTAGTCCTTCTGTACGTCCACCTTCCCCACGAGGAAGAGGTGCCATTGTGTAAGATTGAGGGATGAGTGGTGCGGCACCCAGAGCTGATCATCCACACCGTCGAAATCGAGCGAGTTATTCCCGTTCACGCTTCCAGTGAGCAGGTTCGGGGTTCCCAATGGTATGGTGACCGGGAGGTAGGCGTTGTTACCATTGCCGGAGCGATCGGCCCAGGTGTTCACGGCGCCCAGTAGATGCGAAACGCCCGTGTTGGCATCGAGCCAGAGCACGTTGTTGCTGCTGTTGCCCACCCCAGCGGGGCCGGTCTGCGCCATGGCGCCCAGGATCTGGAGCACGCCGACAAGGAGGATGATGCTGCGCATGATGGAAGAGGATACGCGCGGCGTTGTACGGAACCTTGATGGAACAGGTTCCGTGGCGGAGGGAAAGCCGTTGACGACCCACGAGCGGGTTCAATGCGGAGAAGTTGCCTTGTCCACCGCGTACGACCTGCTCTACTGGTGATCCCCGTCAGCTGCAACGGTCGCAACGGACCTTGGACCGATACCTGATCAATGGACGACCAAACGCCGCCATTCCGGCTTCTCCCCATCCATGAGGATGCCGACCGTGTACATGCCGGCGGATACATCCTCCAGCGGTACGAACCACTGGACCCGCCCATTGAAGCGGTGTTCAGCGATGGTCCTGCCTTCTGCGTCAACGATGACCACTCGTGCGGTCCCGATCATGTCCTTGCCGCGGACGATGAAGCCCTGCCCTGCCCCTACCGGATTGGGTGCAAGGACGAACGTGCGTTCATCCTGCCATTCACTGCTGCCCACGGTACCGGTTATGGTGGTGTCGATGTTGGCGACCACGCCGAATGCCGGTCCCCAGGCACCATTGGCATCACGCGCCCGGGTCCACACCACGTTGACACCAGCAAGGACCGGGACCGGTAAAGAACCACCGTGCAACACTTCGAACGCATCGCTGAAGTCACCATCCTGGACGAGCAACGGTGTTCCCGAGCCCTCACCGGGATCGGTGTTCAGGTAGCACTCCGCTGCGGTCACCTGAACCTCCGGGAAGCTCACAGCTCCAGGCAGCACATCCACGATCACACGGAAGGGAATGCCCCATTGCGCGTTCACATCCATGGCCCTCACGGCAAGCACATGGGTCCCCATGGCGGGCAGGTCATCGGTCTCCAACATGATCGCCTCGATGGCCCCGTTATAGTCCCCGTCCACGGCCATCATCGCGGTTCCATTGCCAGGTCCTGGATCAGCGTCCCAGAAGTACTCAGCCATGGATACCTGGATGTCCGGTGCGGTCGAAACAGATGGGTCGACCCTGACGATCGTGGTGAAGGTCGGTCCCCAGTTGCCTTGGGTGTCGCGCACCCGGATACCCAGCGTGTGCGTCCCTTCCCCCGGAAGAGCGGTCGACTCCACCAGCAATGCTTCCACGGCCTGGCCGTATGCACCATCCTGGGCGCTCAATACCTGGCCACTTCCTGCACCCGGATCGACGTCCCAGAAGTATTCCGCACCGGCCACGCCCTGCCCAAAGGCCCCGTATGCCAGGGAGAGGGCTAGTCCGAAGCCAAGGCCTCGGAGCGAAGGAGTTCGCGTCGAGCTCACCGGTCCCATGCGTTGGCGCGTAGTCGGAGGGTCGTACCCGAACGCAGGTTGTACGGATGGGCCGTCATATACACGCGTGCAGCCCCGGTATGCAGGGGGAAGAAGTTGTCCAAGGTGTAGCTGCCACCATAGGCGCCGGCATCGCCCACGCTCAGGTCCAGGTCGTAGTATGGTGCTGCGGGGTTGCCGCCATCGATCGCCATGGCCCCGGCCTGCAATGAGCCATCGGCCTCCAGGGTGATCGGCTGGTCGATCGTGTTGTTCCCAGCGAAGGTGAACCCGGTGCTGATCGGGATGGAGTTCGTGGAGGAAACGTGGTTGTAATAGACGTTGATCTGGCCTTGGTTGCCACTGTCGTTGTTGATACCCCGGTTGGTGCCGTTCCAGGTCCGGGTCACCACATTGTTCATCACTTCCCACACCGAACCGGTGTTCGTATTGGCCAGGCTGATCGCGTAGGTGGTGAAGTTGCCCGTGTAGGCGGTGATGGTGTTGTTCCAGATGTAGTTGGCCACCCCGTTCGGCGGGCCCTCGTAAACCTCGATGCCCATCCATCCATGCTGGATGTAGTTGTTGCGGATGTGAACGACCTGCCCGAGCGAGCTGACGAAGATCCCCTCGTAACTCACGCTGCTCTTGATCTTGTTGCCGATCACGGCCGCCGTATCAATGGCCGCGCCCGCACCCGTGGTGATGATGCTGACGCCTTCATCGTTCACGCTGCTGCCATCGATATCGTTACCGACGACATTCCCGAAGTTGATCGATACCGTACCGTTCTGCAACGTGTTCCCGATCACATGCGCCTGGATCGCATTATTGGCGAGGGAGATGCTCCCGTTCACGAAGAAGCCGTCGATCACACGCACCGTCATCGACCGGGTCGCGGCCGTACCACTGAAGGTGATGCCTCCCGATGTGTTCCGCATGCCGTTGATGAGCACCTCGCGCCCCGCTGCGCAGGCGATGGTGTAGGTGCCTTGGACGATGAAGAAGCCATCGTTCGCATAGCTCAGGAACTCCAGGCTGTGGTCCACCGTGATGTTCTCTATCCACGGGATGTCACCAGCGCGATTCTTGATGATGATGCGGTCGCCATCGGAGGCGGCGGCCACGGCTGATGTGATGTTCGGGTAGGTCGGCGCGATACCGAACTCCTCCACGATCCGGTCCACCGCAAAGGCGTTCAGCACGGTGGAGAATGACAACAGGGCTACAAGCGTCTTCTTCATGTGACGGGTTGGTCGGGGCGGCAAGGTAAAGACCGAGGAGGTCGTTGCCATCATTTCGCAGCAACGTGCGAAAGAAGGAATTCCATCGGTTCAAGCACCTCCATCCTGGCAAAATGGAAGTCCTGTAGGTCGTAGGTTACGATGCATGTACATCCGGCATCAACTGCCGAGAAGTACTGGAACCCGTCCTCGATATCCGTTATCCGGGCATCCGCGAACGTGCGCTCCACGGCCTTGGGCCCTATCGTCGTGACGTTGAGCTTCTCCGCCAGCAACGCGATCTTCTTCCGCGCCAGCTTATTCCCGTTCTTCTTCTCAGCGAAATAGGCTCCGATGGCCAGGCACAACGGTGATGTGTACACCTCGAAGCGCTTGTCGTCGGCGAGGCTCAGCACACGGGCGCAGGCGCCGAAGCGTGGGTACTCGTTGCAGAGTACCGTGACGAGGATGTTGGCATCGAGGAAGAGGCGCTTGGGGGGCATGGAGGAATACAATTGTCACGCGGAGGCGCGGGGAACGCAGTGGAGGAACCAGGAGCGCCGCATTCCTCCGCGCTCCCCGCGCCTCCGCGTGAAACCTCTTCTCATCTCTTCCTCCTACTCGCCAGGTAATCTTTCTTCACGTTCCGCTCGGCGGCGTTCTTGCGCACGTACGTCACCTCACCTTCGGCCACCTGGCTGATCCAATCGCTCACGGGCAGCTCATCCAGGCTGCGGTAGCGCTTGTCGGTCACCTTGCTCAGCATGAACTCGACGAGCCGCGAGAGGCTGATATTGTTCGCCTCGGCGAAGGCCTTGGCCCGCTCGGCCACGCCCGTATCGAAACTGAGGGTGAGCTTGGTGTCCATGGCGCAAGGTGTTTGTACGGCAAAGTTAATCCACCTACACGTACAAATAGCAATAGCGATTACTCGCTATTACGCCGCCCACCGATCCAAACACGTCCAAGCGGCATAGCATAGGCCTTCGTGGTCATACCCAAGTATTCCACATCGGACGAAGCGTACGCACCTGACTGCAACCGTTGCAGCAGTCTCCTCTGGTGCGCATGCACGCCTTCACTGCCATCCGGTTGAACAGCATCGAAGTCTGACTCGAAGTAGAAATGCTCATCCAAGTGCGTCGCCCATTTGAGCTCTGCCAAGCGATGATTCAGTCCGAAGTAGCGGTTCGTTGGGATTGGGATGTTTTCGATTGCAGGTGTGAAGGTGCTACTATAGAAATTCTGGCTGTCTCCGATCGCACAAACGACCTGCGACTTCATGAATCGTGGTTCGAACAGCCAGATCTTCAAGTAGAAGGGCAACCCGGAGGCCTGTAATTGCTCATGCCATGCGTCGTACACATCCAGCAACGCACTTAGCATTTCAGTGCGATGCCCCTTCCTCGGGCCTTCCGTCGCGAACATGTTCGCCCAAGGCTCTATCCAAAGCTTGGCATGCGGTCTTTCATGATTTGCCAGCCGCGCAGAAGGAAGCTTGAGGTTAGTTGTTCGCCAGCGCTCAATGGTCCGTCCACGCCTTCGTAGTCCTCTGATCTTGGGCATGGCCTTTTCTCAAATCAGCTAATCGACAATCGGCAAATCAGCTAATCGCACTCACCGCCGCATCCCCTGCATCGCCTGCATCTGCCGCATCATGTTCTGCATCTTGCTCTTGTCGCCCATCATCCGCATCATCTTCCGCATCTCCTCAAACTGCTTCATCAGCTTGTTCACCTCCTCGATGCCGCGGCCGCTGCCCTTCGCCAGGCGCGCGCGGCGTGAGCCGTTGATGACCGAAGGGTTCTTGCGCTCCTCCGGCGTCATGCTCTGGATGATGGCCTCGATGCCCTTGAAGGCATCATCGGGGATGTCGATGTTCTTGATCGCCTTGCCCACGCCGGGGATCATGCCCATGAGGTCCTTCATGTTCCCCATCTTCTTGATCTGCCCGATCTGCTCCAGGAAATCGTCGAAGCCGAACTGGTCCTTCGCGATCTT